>JAJYVM010000134.1 GCA_021792015.1 Bacillota bacterium
CGGAGGGCACAGCACGCATGAATGCGGTGGGGATGACGGCGGCGGCACGGGCGCAGCGCCATCCCCATCGCCACCTGCGGCGGCGGCTGGCATGGATTCTGGGTACGGCGGCCGCCGCCCTGCTCGCGATGACCAGCGTCGCCTACCTGCAGGTGGAATCCTCGGCCGGCACGACGATCACCGCAGGGTCCGCGCTGGCCGGCGACCAGGCGGTCCAGGTCACGCCGGTCTCCAATGCCGTGACGATCGCCAAGGGCCGTGCCGCGCAGATCGCCGGGGTGGAGCTGTACCGGATCGCGATCGCGGACCCCGCCGCGAGCGGCCACATGACGGTCGCCTTCTCCTGGCTGGATCCGCAGGACGCCGAGCAGGTCCTGAGCAACCCCCACGCCTGGATCGGCGTGGGGATCTACTACAACAGCCGGACGGCACCGAGCGGGGGCGCCTGCCCCAGCGGGCAGTACCTGCTGAACGACCCGATTGACGGCCAGGTGTGCGTGGCGGCGGACACCGGGTTCGACAGCTCCACCGCGCTGACCCCGACCAACGCCGACGCGCTCCTGCTCAGCAGCGAGAGCAACCAGTCCGTCGCCTACATCGTGGCGTCCATCAACACGCCGGGCAATGCGCCGCCGGGCCAGCAGGGCAACCTCACGGGCCTCCAATACAACATCGACGTGCAGATCCACTAGGGATGCACGCGGGCGGGGACGGGGCCAGATGACGCGGGAGAGCCGAGCGGCGGCGAAGTCGGGCTGGATCCGGCGCGTGGGCTGGTGGGCGATCCCCTTCCTCGTCGTCGGGATCCTTGGCCTTGCGGTCGTCACGGTCCTCGGCACCACCACGCCCCTTGTGGTCACCGACGGCATCAGCATGCTGCCCACCCTGCGCACCGGTGAGCTGGCCGTCCTCGAGGGCGTGACGCCCGCGGCCCTCCGTGTGGGCGAGATCGTCGCCGTGCGGGTGCCGGCGCACGACCAGCGCACGTATCACTACCCGCCGCTGATCGTGCACCGCATCTTCGCGCTCGAGCTCCAGGGCAGCCGGCTCATGGTCCAGACCAAGGGCGACAACCACCAGGCGCCCGAGCCGTTCCTGGTGCCCGCCAGCAACGTCAGGGGCCGGCTGCTGCTGGCCATTCCCTATCTCGGCGAGCCGCTGCTCTTCGTGCACAGCCGGCCCGGCGAGATCGCCCTGGGCGGCCTGATCCTGCTGGCCCTGCTCTATTTCGCGCTGACGTCCGTCGCCGACGCCCTGGCGGAAAGCCAGCGGCCGGCCGGCGCGGCGCCCGGGTCCTCTTCCTCTGGCGAAATCGCGTCGCTCACCTTGGCCGTGCAGGAATACGGCCACCACCTGATGAGCCACACGCGGGTGATGCAGGAGCTCGGCGGCACGACGCATGAGCTGCGCGAGGCCACCGTTTCGCAGAACGAGGTCCTGACCTCCCTCCAGGAGGTTGTGCGAGCCATGCGGGCCCAGATGGCAAGTCCCACCCTCGCGCCGGCGCCGATAGCCGGGCCGTGGCGGGCCGCCTCCCTCCCCAGCCGCCATGCGCGAAAGGCCAGCCAGCGGCGCGGCCTGACGCCCGCCGGCTCCGTGCGCGACGACCGGCTTCCCAGCCGTCGCAGCCGCAAGCGTGCGGCCCGCAGGGGGTCGTTGCCGCTTGGCCGTTGAGGGTGTGCTGCGCCAGGCGATCCGGCTCGCCATCGGCCTCGTGGCGGTCCTCGCTGCCGCCACGCCGGCTGCCGCCGCGACGACCGCGGCCCCGGCATCGTTTCTCACGGCGACGGTGGTGCCCGCCCAGATCCCCGCGGGCGGCTCGGCCGGCGGCGCGATCTACGTCGAGCTCGTCAGCGCCTCGGGCAGGGCCGCCACGCGTCCGGGCCCCCTGTCCGTGGCCATCAGCGCCGCCGAGGCCGGGCAGATGGGCCTTCCAGCCGAGGTGACGATCCCGCCCGGCACCAGCGCCGTGCGGGTGCCCATCCGCAGCCCGCTCGCCGTGGGCACGGTCCCGGTGCAGTTGCAGGCCCCGGGGATGCCCGTGGCCGATGTCCGAATCGAGGTCACCCAGGCGGCGGGGCCAGGCGCCGGGGCCCAGCTCCACCTCACGCTCGCGCCGGCCACCTTCTTCGCCGGCGCCCGGACGGCCGCCAGCTGGGCCACGGTGGTCCTGGAGGGCGCCAAGGGCGCGCCTGCCGTGACCCCGGCGCCCCTGCGCGTCGCGCTCGTATCCAGCGATCCGGCCGCGCTCCGCGTCCCGCCCGGCCTCACGCTTCCGGCGGGCTCCTTCAGCGCGACCGTGCCGGTGCGGATCGGTCAGGCCGGTGTGGTCTCGGTGACCGCCCTGGCCTCCGGCTACCTCGCCAGCACCGTGCCGACCCGGGTGTTCGCGGCGGGCGGCGCACCGGCCAGCCTGCGCGTCACCGCCATGCCGGACGCGGTCCTGCCCGGCAGCACCGTCCGGCTGGTGGTGCAGGCCCTGGATGCGCACCAGGTGCCGGTGCCGTTCCCCTGCGGCACGCTTGAGGTGGCCTCCTCGGATCCCGCCGTGCTGGGGGTGGCGGCCACGGCCGCACCCACGTGCCGGACGGGCCAGCAGGCGGTGGTCGTGGACACGCGGGCGGGCGATGCCTCGGGCGGCACGCACGTCACCGTGGCCGAGTCCGGGTTGACCTCCGCCGACGTGCAGCTTTCGGCCACGGGCGCCACACCGACATCGCTGGCGGCCACCGTGGCGCCAGCGGCGGTGATGTTCGGCCAGGCCCACTCCGGCTGGCTGGTCGTGCAGGCGCTGGACAGCGCCGGCCTGCCCGTCAGCGCGGTCGGCCCCATCCAGGTGACCCTGTCCGGCGGCGGGGGCCTGCTGCCGGCCACGGCGGTGATCCCGCCCGGCGACAGCGCCGTCGCCGTCCGGATGGGCCGGATCCCGGCCGGCAGCACCGCCGTCGTGACCGCCACGGCGCCCGGACTGCGGCCGGCGAGCGTCGACCTCGCGGCCCTCGCCGGCCGGGGTGCGACGCACCAGGCGCAGGGGCTGGCCCTCCGCCTGGGCGGTCTCCGCATCCCCGTGGCGTGGCTTCTGGCCCTGCTGGTGGTGGCCACCGGCCTGCTCATCGTCGTCCTGATGCGCGGCGGGGGCGAGCACACGCGCCGGCCCCCGGCTGCGTAACGCGCCCGGCGGGCCGACCGGAGCCAGCCCTCACGCGGAGTCCGGCAGGGCCCGCAGCCTCTGGTAACGCTCCTGGTGTCCCCGGCGAGGGCCAGCACGCGCGCCGGCCCCCGGCTGCGTGGAGCGCCCGGCGGGCCGAGCCCACCCAGCCCTCACGCGCACTCCGCCATGGCCCACATCCGCATGGCCGGCTGATCGCGCTCCCGGTGCGCGGCGAGGCGCCGGGCGCCCTTACACGGCGCCCGGTGCGCCAGCGAGCGCCTCACCCTGGGCACCCGCGTCCGCAGGCGCCGATCCCGCATCGCCGCCGTCCGCCGCCCACCCGCCGCGCAGCCCGAGCTCGGCCGCCACCAGCAGCCCGCCGATCCAGAACCAGGCGTGCGGCGCGGAGGCGGGCATGGCGATGTTCACGCCAATCTCAATCCAGTAGGCGATCCCGCCGGCCATGGTGGCCAGGAGCAGCGCCCGCACGGGCGGGGCCGTGGTCCGCCGCCACGCCTCAACCCCGCGCTTGAGGGCGGCGATCAGCAGCCAGACGTAGGCCGCCAGGGCCGGCAGCCCGCTGTCGACCGCGACCTGCAGGTAGTCGTTGTGGGCGCGGTCGATGATGATGTTCGGCGGGAAGACCTTCGCCTTGTCCGGGGCCTGGTAGCGCGCGAAGTTCTCGTACATCGTGTCGGGACCCCAGCCGGTCCACGGCCGCGCGGCGATCATGTGCACCACGCCCCGCCAGATCCAGATGCGCTGCGCCATGGAGTTGCCGGTCTCGGTGGTCACCGACGGCATCGGGATGTGGAGGGCGTAGCCGGCGGCGCGCACCGCGTCGACCGCGATGGAGATGACCCGCGCGCGAATGGACGGCTGGTAGGCCAACACGACCACCATGGCGAGCACCCAGACCAGGACCAGCCGCCGCAGGCGCACGGCCACCGCCGGGTCCGACCGCAGCCAGACCACCAGGACGACTGCCGCCGCCACGAACACCAACCACGCGCTGCGCGTCTGGGTGGCCCACATCGCCCCCGAGCAGAGCCCGGAGGATAAAAGCAGCAGCCAGCGCCCGCGCCGCGGCCAGCCCATCGCGTAGAGGCCCGCGGCCAGGAAGATGTACAGGAGCTCGTAGTTGGCCAAAAAGTCGGGGTTGCCCATGGTCGAGAAGGCGGACTGCACCCAGTCCACGTTCCATGCCACAAAGTCCCAGCCGCCGTATTGCGCGAGGCCATAGAGCGACACGATGCAGGCGGCGCCAAGCGCCGCCATGGCGGCCACCAGCAGGTCGCGCGGGGTCCGGAGGGTGGCGATCGCCAGAAAGGGCAGCAGCACGTACGCGAACAGCGTGCTCGCCCCGCCCCAGCGGTCGGTGGCCCCCCAGATGCTGGTGGCCAGGTCGACCGAGGTAGCGGTGGACAGCCCCACCCAGATCAGGTAGAGGACGGCGGGCCAGAAGATCGGGGAGGCGCGCCACCGCCGCCAGAGCTCCACGGGCCCGAGCCCCGCCAGCAACGCCAGCAGGCACACCGTCTCCAGGACCTGCAGGGCCTGGAGCTTGGGCAACTGCAGCGGGTCGGACAGCCAGGGCAGGATGATGAGCGGCACCAGGGCCACGATGGCCAGCAGGCAGAGGCGCGCGGCGGCCATGCCGATCTTGGCGCCCGGCAGCACCTGCGGCGAGCCCGCCCGCTCCAGGGCGACCTGCCCCTCAGGCACGGGCGGCCTCCAGGAAGACGGCCACAGGCGGGGCATCGCCGAACCAGATCCGCCAGGCGCCGGCCGCCTGGTGGGCCAGCATGCCGAGGCCGCCGGCAGCCGGGTGGCCACGGGCGCGGGCGGCGGCCAACAAGGCCGTCTCCGCCGGCCGGTACACGAGGTCGTACACGACGCAGCCGGGGCGGAGGCGCTGCCAGTCGGCGAACGGGCTCTCGCCGGTGCCCATGCCGACGCTCGTGCAGTTCACCAGCAGGTCGGCGTCCTCCGGCCGCATCGCGGGATCCCCGCCGACGGCCGCCAGCAGGGCCGCGGCCCGGGCCGGCGTGCGGTTCACGATGCCGATGCGGCGGGCCCCGGCGCCGCGCAGAGCGAAGGCGACCGCGCGGGCGGCCCCGCCGGCGCCGAGCAGCAGGGCCCCGCGGCCGGCGGGCGACCAGCCGGGCAGCGCGTCCGCCAGAGCAGCCAAAAAGCCAGCCCCATCCGTATTGAACCCGTGAATGGCATTCTCGGTAAACTTCAACGTGTTGACCGCACCCACCGCGGCCGCGCCGGGATCCAGCCGGTCGCAGTGGGCGAGCACCGCTTCCTTGTGCGGAATGGTCACGTTGGCGCCCACAAAGCCCAGGGCCGCCAGACCGCGGACGGCTGGACCGAGGTCCTCCGGCTTGACGTCAAAGGCCGCATAGTGGCCGGGTCGAGCCGCGGCGATCAGCGCCGCGGCATGCAAACGCGGCGAGAGCGAGTGCGCGATCGGATGGCCGATCACCGCCAGGTGCGCCTCGGTCATGCGCCGAAGGGCAGGCCGAGCCCCCGGCGCTTCAGGCGCGCGACCCAGGCCCGCTCCAGCCAGCGCAGCGAGCGCGTGCCGAAAAACTCCCGCGGCGCCACGGGCTGCACCAGGACCGCGTACATGTTCATGCGGCGGGCGCCGAGCACGTCCGTCCAGAGCTGGTCGCCGATCACCGCCGTCTCGTCGGCCGACGTGCCGAGCAGGGCCAGCGCGCGGCGGTAGCCGGCACGGCGGGGCTTGCCGGCGTGGGCCACGCTCGGCAGGCCGGCCGGATCCGCGAAGGCGCGCACGCGGGCGGCGCCGTTGTTGGAGAGGATGCAGACGCCGAGGCCCTGGGCGCGGGCACGGCGCAGCCAGCCCTCCACGGCGGGGGCGGCGAAGTCCTTGTTCCAGCCCGTCAGCGTGTTGTCGAGGTCGACGATCAGCCCGCGGAAGCCCTGGCGCACGAGCGCCTCGGGCTCCAGGGCGGTGATCGCCGGCGCCCACGCGTCCGGAATCAGCGGCCGTGACCAGTTCATCACATGGATTGTATCGTATGAGCCGCCGCGCCAGCCGACCTCATCACTCCTGCCCTTCCAGGACGGCCAGCTCGCGGAAGAGCCGCTTCACGGCCTTCTTCTCGATGCGCGACACATAGCTGCGCGAGATGCCCAGCCTGCGCGCGATGTCGCGCTGCGTCAGCCGCTCGCCCGTCACCAGGCCGTAGCGCATCTCCAGGACCTGGCGCTCGCGGCGGCCGAGCCGGCTCAGCGCGGCGCGGATGCGGCTGGCCTCGAAGCGGCGGCCGACCGCGTCGATCACCGTCTCGCCCTCGTCCTGCAGCACATCCATCAGCGTGGGCGTCATCAAACCGCCGCGTGCCGCGTCGCATGGCAGGCAAAGGGGGCGCCCGGATCATCGACGGGGAGCGTGTCGCCATCTACATCCGCTGGAGCACGGAGGACCAGGCCGCCGGCACCACGCTGGCCGTGCAGCGGCAGGCCTGCCAGCATTATGTGCTGAGCCAGGGCTGGCGCCTGCGCGACGATCTGTGCTTCGTCGACGACGGCTGGAGCGGCGGCAGCCTCGCGCGCCCCGGCATGGCGGAGCTGCGGGCGCTGGTGGCGGCGGGCGAGGTCGCCTGCGTCGTCGTCTATAAGATCGACCGCCTGTCGCGCAACCTCGTCGACGCCGTGCAGCTGGTGCTGCGCGAGTGGGACGGGCGCTGCCACCTCAAGAGCGTGCGCGAGCCGATCGACACCACCAGCGACCTCGGGCGCATGATCTTCGGCATCCTGGCGATGTTCGCCGACTTCGAGCGCACGGCGATCCGCGACCGCACCCAGGCGGGCAAGGTGCAGCGGATCCGCGGCGGCGAGCAGATGCACGCGCGGCCGGCGTTCGGCTACGCGCCGCACCCCAGCGCGCGTGGGCAGTGGGTGGCGGCGCCGGACGAGGCGGCGCTGGTGCGCGAGATGTTCGACCTGGCGGCGGCCGGGGTGCCCGTCGGCGCCATCGTGCGGCGGCTGAACGCGGCCGGGCTGCGCACGCGGGCGGGCGGCGAGTGGTCGCTGCGCAGCGCGCTCTGGGTGCTGCACAACCGCACCTACGTGGGCGAGGTCGTGTACGGGCGGACATCGCTGCGGCAGGTGGACGACGGCAGCGGGCGGCGGCTGCGCGTGCGCAACGCGGCGCCGCGGGTGGCGGGACCGACGCGGGCGGCGCCGGCCCTGGTCGCCCCGGAGGTCTTCGCGCGGGCGCAGGAGGAGGTGGCCGCCCGCCGGACACGGCGGGCGGCCGTCGGCAGCCGCGCCCAGGGCAGCCCCCACCTGCTGACGGGCCTGGCCCGCTGCCCCTGCGGGGCGGCCATGGTGTATAAGGCGGCGGCACGGAGCGCGGGTGGGTACTATGTCTGCGCGCGCACGCGGCGGGGCACCTGCGCGCGGCGAGGGCACGTCCCGGCGGCGGCGGCCGAGGAGCTGGTGGCGTGGTGCCTGCTGCGGCGGCTGGGGGCGCGGCAGCTGCCCGAGGCGGCTGTGGCGGAGGCGCTGGGGCCTCTGCGCAGCGAGCGGCGGGCCCTCGCGGCGGCGCTGGCGGTGGCGCAGCGGAGCCTGCGGCGGGCGCAGGCGGATGAAGCTGGCGACAGGGGCAGTGGTAGTGGCAGTGGCAGTGGCAGGGGCGCGCGCACGGGCAGTGGCAGGGGCGCGCGCACGGGCGGAGCCGGAGGCAGCGGCGCGGTGCCGGATGGCGATGGGGGCGGTTCCGGGCGCGACGTGGCCGGGCTCGCGGCTGCGGCCGGCGAAGTCGACCGCGGCCCTGGTCGGGCGGGTGAAGGCGGTCGCGGTGGTGCCGCTCCGGGGTTTGACGCGGCCGGCTGGGGCCGGGACCTCGCCGAGGGTGCTGCTGCGGCCGGCGGGGCGAGCCGAGCGAGTGTGCGGGCACCGTCATCGTGGGACGGCGGTGGGCAGACCGGCATCGGGCCGCCGGCCGGGTCGCGTCTCGACAGAGAAACGGCGCGCGTCGCCGATCTCACGCGCCGCCTGGCGGCGATTGACGCCTGCCTCGCCGCGGCCCCCAGGACCCTCCACGGCATGGACGCCGGACACGCGTGGCAGGTTCTGACGGTGCCCCAACGCCGCGACGTGCTACAGATGGCCCTCGCGGGTCCCGTCAGCCTCTGGCGTGACGCCGGGGGCGCGGTCGAGATCGGCATCCCATGGGCGCTGTGACAGCCGATCCGCCACACCGCGCGCCAGCGCGCGCAGCACCCGCTCCCCCGCCTCAGCGGACGGCGCGGCGGGGACAGGGCGAACCGTGTAGCGCACCCTCCCGCGCTCGACGACCACCGACCCGTCACCGGCCTGCTGCGGCTCCTCGCGCATCACGGCTCACGGCTATGCGCGGCGGTGTTCGTCCCAAAACGGGACCCGACGCGGCGGGCTCGCCGCACGGCGCAGCTCACGCCCTCGGTGCTCCGCGGTGCCCGTCTCCATGGAGCGCCACGCCGGCGCCCAGAGCGCCACGTGCCGCGAGGGCGGGCGTCCGGGACCGTGCTCTCCCCCGCTCCCCGCCGCGCTCCCGCATCCGCATCTTGGGCCAGACCCCATGCCTCTCGCCGCTGGACCGGCGTCAGTGGCGCTCCCGTCCGGTCCGCCCACCAAGCGGCCAGGAGCACATTTAGCGACGTACCGCCCCTTACGTCTGCTTCCGACGCCTGACCGCCCCCTTTGCCCCGTGTGCCGCATGCCGCGTTGCTCCTTGAGGACCCTGCCCGCTCGGCACGCCCCGCCGCCACCATCGTTGCGGCGGCTCCTTCAGCCTCGCCGGCCGCCACCGTCGTCGCGGCCGCTCCTTGAGCCCTCGCCGGCCGCATCCATCACCGCCGCTGCTGCGCCACACCCCTGCCCTG
>JAJYVM010000135.1 GCA_021792015.1 Bacillota bacterium
GGTGCGACTTCAGGAGCTGCGTGAGGATCGCCGCCTCCTCCGCCGGTGCCAACCGTGCCAGCGCCGACCTACGGGGCTTCGGCACCCCTGCCCCCGGCACGCCAACCACCTCGGCGGAGGAGTTCCTCCCGGCCGTCGTGCACCTGCTTCCAAAGGACGCGGTGGTGTCAGCAGTTGCCCGATTTGCCTGACAAACCAGGACAACCGCAGTGTGTGCCGCCCCTGCCGGGGATCGGGCTCGCGCCCAGGTCCGCTTCGGGCACCCGAAGACCGCGGACCGCCGGCAGGGAGTCGCAGTGCGCCTCTCGGGAGCCAAGCTCCTCGTGCCACTCACGCACCGCCAGCAACCAGCCGCACCACTGGGCGCACCCCTTCCGAGGCGGCCCTCTACGGCTTCAGGCCGCCGGGGCATCCGCCGATCTGGCGTTGGCCCCGACCGTCTCCGGTGAGCCCTCTCGGCTCGCGGCTGCGCCCGCCTTCCGGCGGCGACTGGGTTCGGCGGCTCGCTTCTCCTCCGCGGTGGGGTACCGGAACGTCCGGTTCCACTTGCGTTTGAGGTTCAGCACCGCCACGACGTTCGCGTCGCCCGTCCAACCACAGTGCCCGCAGCGGAAGCCGCTCGGATACGCGCGCTCACCGGGCGAGAACCTCTCGCCAAGATGACTGCACCGCGGGCAGGCTTGACTGGTCCAGGCAGGGTTGCGTTCGACCGTCAGGATCCCCTGACAGAGCGCCAGGTGCCGGACGCGCTCCAGCACCCTCCCGCGCAGCCAGTAGCTGCGTTTGCGGTTCACGCGCCGGCTCCACGACAGACCGCGCAGCGGCCGGTACGGCCGCAGATACTCGAAGACCAGCACCTGCACGCCGGCCGCCACCGCCCATGCGAGGATGGCCGCGGCGATCTGCCAGGCCAGCGCGGTGTCCAGACCCGAGATGTACCGCCACAGGCCGGCGTTGCTCCGCTCGCCCTTGACGGGCCGGCCGCTGCGCTTCTGCTTCCGCGCGACCTTCCGCAGCGCCTTCTCCCGCTTGGCGTTCTCCCGCGTGTGCCAGACGGTCTGGACACCACGGCAGCGTCGGCCCTCCCACACGGCGGCCACGGTGGAATCGGCGTTCTGGTCGACGGTGGCGACCTTCAGGTCCGGCTCGGTCCGGCGCCGGTCTTCTGCTTTGCCGCGGATCGGCACGCGCTTCTCGAACGGCACGTGCAGTGCCCAGCCGTCCTCGCGGCGGATGAGCGTCGGGGCGCGAACCCGAACCGGGCCAGGCGGTCCTTGAACTCGACCAGCACCACGTCGATCTCGTCCGCGGCCGCCAGTCGGGCGAGGCGCTTCAGCCCGCGCCGCTTCTCGTTCGGTCCGGAGGTGCGCTCGGGTACGGTAGCGACGACCTCGTAACCGCGGTCGGCCGTGTCAGCCGCTCGCGCTGCCGGTCCAGGTTTCCCGCTTCGGCCTGTTTCTCGGACGACACGCGGGCGTAGACGGCGCATCGGGGCAGGGTACCCGTCTGGGCGCGCAGGATCCCTTCCACCTCGTGGGATGTGAACCGCCGTTGACCCCAGGGGAGCCGAACCGGATGCAGCCGCCCGGCGTCCTCCCAGCGATAGATCGTCCGTACGGTGATGCCCAGGCGTTTCGCGACGTGGCCGGTGGAGAGCATACGTTCGGTGCTCACGCTTCCAGCTTGGAGCAGAAGATGTCAAGCACGAAATGCAGCTCTCCGCTTCTCGCGGAGGAGGCATCCGGCGCCGGGCCAGCGCGGCGGCGGAGTGGCGTGACCTCGGGTCGGCTTGGCGGACGGCCGACCCACCCCCGCGGCCCGGCCGTGAACCCGGACCGCGGTCCCGTTCGCCCTCGCGGCCCTCTGGCGCGGAAAGTACGCGGATGCCACCCGAGCGTGGGCCCTCACCGGTGCCGGCAACCCCGCGGTCCACGGCGGCGGGGCACCGGACACCCCGGGCTGCGCCTCCGCCGACCCGGTGGGCGTGGCCAGGACGAGGACGGCGGCGGACCTCAGGCCGGTCGGGACTGGGCCGCGGCGGGCCGGGCCATCAGGCCGGCGATCCCCGATGCGACCGCCGCCGTGGCGATCGCCACGAGGTAGTGCATGGTGATGGCGGCCAGCAGGAAGAGGCCGCGCGCGCCGGGCGAGCTCCGCGCGGGGCCGCGGGCACCGGAAGCCGCGCCGCCGGCGAACGCGGGCGCATGGTGGTGCAGCACGCCAAGGGCCTGGAGCACCTGCCCCAGGGGCTCGGCCAGGCCGTTGAGGAAGATCAGGCCGCGCGGCAGGGGCAGAAAGGCCGTCGGCAGCAGGGCCACGGCGAGGCTCATGGCCGTGGCGAAGGAGAGGCAGACGGCCCACATCCACGTGGTGCTGCCCCGCACCAGCGGCAGGACGAGCCAGCCGCCGAAAAGGCCCGCCACGAAGGCGGACGGGCCCGCGATCTGCGCCGGGGGCGTGCCGCCGAGCAGCGCGCTCGCCACCACGCTCACCGCCGCCGCCGCGAGACCGGCCGCGATCCCGGCCACAAAACACGCTCCGAAGCCGACGCGCCGCCGCACCGCCACGCCTCCCACAACCGCCGGTCCAACGGCGAGGATGCTACGGAACGGGCGTGTAGGACTTATGAACCGTCGAGCTCGGCGACCACGCGCGCCACGGCGGTCCGCGCCAGCAGCGCGGGGCGGCCGAGGGCACCCTGCACGGCGCGCTTCATCGCGGTGCTGTAACCGAAGCAGTCCATCAGGCAGAGCGCCACATCGGCGCGCGCGAAGGCGCGCACCGCATCCGCCAGCTGATCGCCCCCGTAGGGCGAGCTCACGGCGAGCACGGCCTCCATCCCGATCGCGGCGCACTGCGCCCCCGCCTGGGCGACCTGCTCCGGCAGGGGCACCAGCAGGCCCACCCGGCCCGGCGCGGCCAGGCCCTTCGCCAGGTGGTACAGGGCCTGCTGCGGGCGCACGACGGGGATGCGCGCCCGCAGGGGCGGGAACGGGCCCGTGCACAGCACCACGACGGCGTCGACGCCCTCGGCCTCCAGCTCGGTGATGCGGGCCTCCAGCAGGGGGATCAGCCGGGGTTTGTCCAGCTTCACGGGCGTGCCGTCGCGCAGCAGGGTGATCAGGGCGTACTCGCCCGCTGGCGGGGCCAGGGCCGCGATCTCGGCGCGGTCGAGGCCGTCGAGGGCGCCGCGCTCGACGAGGCGGAAGCCGGGGCCCAGGGCGGCTGCCACCTCGGTCGCCAGGTCGTCGGCGCGGGGGCTCTGGCCGATGGTCAGGGCGCCGATGGTGCGCACGCCGCTCCCCCCTCTGCCAGAATGAGGCGTGACCGATTTCAATGGAGCGTGCGGTTCGCGCGCGCGACCGACTTCAGTGTACACGTGGGGGTGGCGGCGTGGACCTGCAGCTGCAGGGCAGGCGGGCGCTGGTGACGGGGGGCAGCCGCGGCATCGGGCGGGCCGTGGCGCGCCGGCTGGCGCTGGAGGGCGTGGACGTGGCCGTCTGCGCGCGGACGGAGGGGCCGCTGGAAGAGGCGGGCGCGGCGCTGGCGGCGGAGAGCGGGCGGCGGGTGGTGGCGGGCGGGGCGGCGCGGATGGCGGGGAGCCTGTCGGCCGGCGCCCGCAACGCCTCCGTCGTGCACCTGAGCAAGACCCTGGCCTGGGAGCTGGGTGGCGACGGCATCACCGTCAACGCCGTGCATCCGGGGACGACGGCGACGGAAGCCGTGCTGGCGCGGCTGGACGCGCAGGCGGCGCAGCGGGGGGTCGAGGCGGCGGCTGTGCGCCAGGAGGTGGCGGGGCAGGTCGCCATCCGGCGGCTGGTCACGCCCGACGACATCGCCTGCTGCGTCACGTTCCTCTGCTCGCCGCTGGCGGGGGCCATCAGGGGCGAGGCGCTGGCGGTCAACGGCGGCGGCGACCGCGCCGTGCGGTACTGAGGTGAAGGAGGGGGCGGCCGAGGCGCCGGAGCGCGTGCGGGTGCCCTGCCTCGACCTGGCGGGGACCAGCGAGCGGCTGAGCCACGGCGGCCCGACGTTCTTCATCCGCGGGGAGCGGAGCTTTGCCACGTTCGTGAACCACCACCACGGCGCCGGGCGGCTCGCCGTCCACTCCGCGGCGCCGGGCCGAAGGCACGGAGGCCGGAGGCCGTCGCGGATGGGCTCAACGGCGCTGATCGCCGGTCACCCCGACCGGTTCTTCGTGCCGCCGTACGTGGTGCATTTCGGCTCCGTCGACGTCCGGCTGGAGGGGGCGCAGGACTGGGAGGAGATCACCGGTGTGATGGAGGACCCCTATGCGACCCGCCGGCGGGAGCGACCGTGACCATTGGCGCGCTGTCCAAGCGCACGGGCGTGCCGGTCAAGCAGCTCCGCACCTATGAGGACTTCGGCCTCATCTACACCATCGGCCGCAGTCCAGGGAACTACCGGCTCTTCGGCGAGGAGGCCCTTTGGTGCGTTGGGGTGGTGGAGACCCTGCGCGGCCTGGGCCTCACGCTGGCCGAAATTCAGGAATTGGCCGGCGCCTACCTGCGGCCGTCGGACGACCGCCTCGGCCCCCGGCTGGCGGCCGCGCTGGATGCGGCACGGGCTCGCACCGAGGCGCGGATCGGCGAGTTGCAGGAGCGCCTGGGGCGCATCGCCGCGTTCCGCGCGGCCTTCGCAGCTGAACTGGCGGGGCAGGCCGACTTCCACCGCCAGGACCCGCTTGACTCTCCCACCGGTGGGAGGGCTTAACCTGGCCCCGGGGTGAGTGCATGCCTGGACGTGCTCTCTGGGGGTGGTCGCCGCCTGCGGCGGCAGCGGTGACGCCGTGGCAGCGCAGGGTCGACCGCTTGCTGACCAGCGGGTGGACCGCCGTGTACTTCGTCGGCATCGTCGCGCTCCTGAATGTTGCGCCGCACCTGGCCACGCGCTGGGATTTGAGCCTTGTGGCGCTGGCCGGCCTGGCGGGCGGCGCCTGGTGCGCCCACAACTTCTGGCGCTGCCGCCAGGCCCACTGCCTGGTCACGGCGCTCGGCTGGCTCGGCACGGGCCTGCTGGCCGGCGTTGAGGCGGTCATCGGCCGTTCCCTGATCGGCGGCGACGAGCAGGCCATCATGCTCGCCGTCCTGGCCGCGGGCATCGCCTTCGAGATCGTGTGGTGGCAGTTCCGCGGCACGAACGCCATCCGCCGCGGATAGGCCACATGCCCCTTACCGCCAAGACTCGCGTACCCCGTTCCGGCAGGACCCCGGTTTGGACATCCCGCCGCGGTGATCTCTGGTGTCCGGGGCTGCCTGCAGGGCAGCGGCATCCCTCGCGCCGCCCTCCCCCGACCACGTGGACATCGCGGCCACGGGCACCGCCGGGCACTTCGACCGGGCCTTCCGCGTGAGCCTGCACGACATGGGTGGCCGGGGCCAGCGCTTGCACCGATACCCGCGAGAACCCCAGCGGGCCGGATCAGTTCGCCTCGCCCGTCCTGGCGGTGCCGGGTCACCCGAACGGCTCCTCACATCTTCCGGCTCGCCCCAGGGCTTCCGGGGCGAGGGCGGCCGGAAGACGCTTTGCGCGAGCGAGGGCCGCGGTGCGGCGCGCGGAGGGCCGGGCTCCGGATGGCGCGCGCACCGAACTGCCAGGCCGGCCACCGCCGGCGCCCGGCCGCGCCGGTCCATCGGTCGGCCGCGCGCTTACAGCACCCGCACCGGCGCCCCCGCCAGCCAGGCGGCGATGTCCTCGACGACGTCGCCGTAGAACAGCCGGTAGTTGCGCTGCGACACATAACCCACGTGCGGCGTGAGCAGGGTGCGGGGTGCCCGCCGCAGCCAGTGGTCGGCCGGCAGCGGCTCCACGTCGTACACGTCGAGGCCAGCCCCAGCGATCCAGCCCTCCTCCAGGGCGCGGCGCAGGGCAGCCTCCCGCACCAGCGGCCCGCGTGAGGTGTTGACCAGGTAGGCGTCGGGCCGCATGGCGCGCAGGTCGGCCTCGCCGATCAGGCCGGCCGTGCGCTCGCTCAGCACCATGTGGATGGTCACGATTTTCGCCTGGGCGAAGAGGTCGGCCCGGCCAGCGAGCCCGGCGCCGTGCTCGGCCGCCCGCTCCGCCGTCAGGTTCGGGCTCCAGGCCAGCACGCGCATGCCGAAGGCCTGGGCGATGCGGGCGAGCCGCCCGCCGAGGCGCCCCAGGCCCACGATTCCCAGCGTCTCGCCCTCCAGATCGCCGGCCAGGGCCCCCTGCCAGCCCCCGGCCCGGATGCGCGCGTCATCGGCCGCCACGCCGCGCACCAGCCCCAGGATCAGGGCCCAGGTCAGCTCGACGGTGTTGCCGGCGTTGCCGCGCGTGCCGCAGACGACGATCCCCCGCTCGCGGGCGGCGGCCAGGTCGATCGAGCGGTTGCTGCCACCGGTCGTCACCAGCAGCCTCAGGCGCGGGAGCCGCTCCAGCAGCGCGGCCGGGAAGGGCGTGCGCTCGCGCATGGCCACCACGACCTCGTATGGCAGAAGTCGCGCGGCCAGCGCGTCCGGGTCGGCGATGTGCTCGCGGAAGCACGTCACCTCGGCCGCCGGCAGCCGCCCGGACCAGTCGGCCGAGGCCTCGGCCACGCCCTGATAGTCGTCCAGCACCGCGACCCGCATGCGGAAGGCACCCCCGGAAGCCACGCTTCCCGGTGGGGGGTGCAGCCTCCTCCGGCCCTGAGCGGCCGGGGGCAGCGGGGGCCGCCTCAGCCAACAGAGCGGCCGGGGCCCGAGGCCCGCCGGCGACCGGGCAGCCGTGGGCCGCGGGGCCGCGTCCTCCGTTAACGGCGGGGGCGAGCGCGCACCCTCCCCCGAGCCGGGCGGCGGGCCCGCCCCCGCCGCCGAGCGGAGGCAGGCGGCTCCGCGCCCTCAGCCCGCCCGCAGGCCGACCCGCAGCCGCGTGGGCCCGTACAGGAACCCGGCTGTGAAGTCGGACGGCTCGCTGTCGGCGGCCGGTTCAAGCGCGGCGACGCCGCGCGCCAATTCCTCCAGCACGACCCGGCCCTCCAGCCGGGCCAGGGGGGCGCCCAGGCAGAAGTGGATGCCGTGGCCGAAGGCCAGGTGCGGGTTCGGCTCGCGCGCCGGGTCGAACGCCGCCGCGTCGGGGAAGGCATCCTCGTCGCGGTTGGCCGAGCCGATCCAGGCCACCACGCGGGCGTCGGCCGGGATCACGCACCCCGCGACCTCCACGGGCCGCGCGGCACGGCGCACGAACGCCTGCACGGGCGACAGGTAGCGCAGGATCTCCTCCACGCAGGCCGGGGCTGTGGCGGGGTCCGCGCGCAGGGCGGCGAGCGCCGCGGGATGGCGGCTCAGCAGCCAGAAGCCGTTGCCAATGAGGTTCGTGGTCGTCACGAAGCCGGCCAGCAGCAACAGCTGGCAGAAGGCTTCCAGGTCCTCGGACGACAGGCGCTCGCCGCTTCCGTCCACGGCGGCCTGGGCCAGGTGGCTGATCAGGTCGTCGCCGGGGTCGCGGCGCTTGCGCTCGACCACGGGCGCGAAGTAGGCGTCCATCTCCTCCTGCATGCGGCGGAAGCGGGCCTGCAGCGCCTGGGGGTCGTCGGGGGCATCGGCCAGGTCCTGCGCGCCATTGAAGGTCTCGGCCCAGGCGCGGAAGCGGGGCTCGTCCTCGGGCGGCAGGCCCAGCATGCGCGCGATGACCGTGATGGGCACCGGGCGCGCCAGCTCGGCCATGACGTCCATGCCGCCGCACTTCAGGGCGGGCGCGAGCGCGGCGCGGGTCAGCTCGCGGACCAGCGGCTCCATCGCCTGGACGGCCTTCGGGGTGAACGCGCGCGTGACGAGGCTGCGCAGGCGGCTGTGGCGCGGCGGGTCGCTGTTCAGCAGCGTGCGGCGCAGGAAGCCGCCGGGGCCTTCGTCGCCGGTGGCCGGGGTGGACGGGGTGGACGGGGTGGGCGGGGCGGGCCGGCCGGCCGGTCCAGCGCCGCGGGCAGCGGCTGGGGTCGTGGCTGGGAGGGAAGAGGCAGGGCCGGCGGCGTTGGGACCGCGCCCTGCCCCGGGCGGCGGGCCGAAGGTGCGCTCGGAGGAGAACGCGCTGTGGTCGGTGAGGACGCGGCGGACGTCGCCGTATCGGTAGACGCTCCAGACGCCCAGCTCGGGGTCGCCGTGCACGGGCTCGCCGCGGCGCATGGCGGCGTAGTGGGCGAAGCGGGACGCCTGGTCGGGAAAGCTCGGGAAGATGCGCCGCATCGCCGCGGGGTCGGGGCCGGCGCGGTCGGCGGCGGGCCGGTCGCTGGCGTTGCGGGCGTCGGCGCTTCGGGTGTCGGCGCTTCGGACGTCGGCGTTGCGGGCGGGCGTCGCGGGTTGGTGGGTGGTGCGGTCGGCCATCTCGGGCAGGCCTCCTTGCCCCTTCAGTCTGCCACGCGGGCGCGTTTGCGACGGGCGCCCTTCGGTCGCCCGTTCCACACGGTTCCGGGGGCGGCGCGGCCGGGGTTTGGCGGGGTGCGGGCCGGGCCCGGCCGCTCGCCAGCGGTACCCGCGCGGCTCGGCTGCGCGCACGAAGAAGCCGATACGCCAGATGACCACGGCGACGGCGACGCCAGGGACATCCCAGAGCACGTGGATGGCCAATCCTCCGGCGCCGAACAGCACGAGCACCACCACCAGGACCAGCAGCGGCACGAGCATGGACCATCGCCCTCTTTCAAGGACCGCCTTCGCGGCCCGAACCACGCTCCTGGCGCAGGGGATCGCGACCCTGGCGCCGCATTACAGGGACGTCGTGGGGGTGACGGGATGATCCAGTTGGATACGACGCCGCCGGACGACGCGCCGGACGCGCTCAAGGGTGTGTGGCCGCTGGTGCTGCGGTGGGCGGGCGGCGATGATGCCGCCCGTGGGGACCGGATCGAGGCCGCCAGCACAGAGGAGCTCCGGGCGCTGGCCGCGGCGGTCAAGCCGCTCTACCCGGCGGTCAGCGGCTACCTCGGCGCCACGGGCAACGCCGCGCGCGCCGCGCCCTTTGGCGACCTCGTCCACGCGGGGCTGGTGGCGCGCTTCGAGCTGGCGTTGCGGGCGCGCTGGGCAAGTCAGGCGAG
>JAJYVM010000136.1 GCA_021792015.1 Bacillota bacterium
CGCCCGTTGCCGCGCCCGTCGCCGCAGCCGTTGCCGCAGCCGCGCCCGTCGCCGCAGCCGTCGCCGCAGCCGTTTCCGCGCCGTCCGTCGCCGCACCGTCCGTCGCCGCAGCCGTCGCCGCAGCCGCGCCCGTCGCCGCCGGCCGCCTCATACGATCAGCATCGCGTCCCCGAAGCTGAAGAAGCGATAGCCCTCCGTCACCGCCTGGCGGTAGGAGGCGAGGATCCGCTCCCGCCCGGCGAAGGCCGACACCAGCATGAGGAGCGTCGAGCGCGGCAGGTGAAAGTTCGTGACGAGGGCGTCCACAGCCCGGAAGCGGTGGCCGGGGGCGATGAGGAGGTCGGTCCAGCCCGCCGTCGCCGCCACCCGGTCCCCGCCGCCCGCCCCCAGCGCCGCCGACTCCAGCGTGCGCACCGCGGTGGTGCCCACGGCCACCACGCGCTGAGCGGCGTTGATAACTGCGGCCGCATCCGCGGTCACCTCACACCACTCGGCGTGCAGGCGCCCGCTCGCCAGGTCCTCCGCCCGCGCCGGCAGGAAGGTGCCGATGCCCACGTGCAGCGTGATGCGGACGATGCGTGCCCCGGCCGCTCCGGCCGCCGCCAGCGTCCCCTCGGTGAAGTGCAGCCCCGCCGTCGGTGCCGCCGCCGAGCCCTCGCGCGCCGCGTACACCGTCTGATAGCGCTCGGGGTCACGCAGCGGCGCCTTGATGTAGGGCGGCAGCGGAACCTGCCCGAACCGGCGCAGCAGTTCCGCGGCCTCCATGCCGAGCAGCGACACCTCCGCGCGGCCGCCGGCCAGGACGCGGTCGATGCGCACGGTCGCGCCGGCCTCCGCCGGCGCGCCATCCACCGCAAGCAGCTCGGCGGGGCGAAGGCGCGCCGCCGGACGCACGAGCGCTGTCCACCCCCCACCGTCGGCGCCCCCCTCCCCGCCAGGGAGGGGGTGCAGCAGAAGTGCCTCTGCACGGCCGCCCGTCGCGCGGCGGAGGGCCAGCCGCGCCGGCAGGACACGCGTGTCGTTGATCACAAGCACATCGCCGGGACGAAGGTGGTTGGGCAGATCGCGAAAGCGCTGGTGGGCCACCGCGCCGTCGCCGCGCGACAGCACCATCAGCCGCGAGGCGTCGCGGTCGGCGAGCGGCGTCTGCGCGATGCGGTCGGGCGGCAGCTCGTAGTCGAACTCCTCCGGTGCGGGCATCACCCAGCCAGTATGACCTGGCGCGGCCAGGGGCGGCAACCCGGGCGCCTCAGTGCCCGCGGCGGCCGTTGCCCGACTGGGCTTGGCCGCTGCCCGCGTACCCACGGCCGCTGCCATGCTGCCCCAGGCCACACCCCGTACTGGCGCCGGCGCTCGCTGTCGCGGGGCTCGGCTGCTTACCCGAGGAGCCCTGGGGACAGCCGCCCTGCCCAGCGTTCCGGGTGGCGCCGTGGGCCGGACCAAGCCCGCGCTGCCTGGCACCGGCGGATGCGGAAGCAGCCGCCCCGCGCGGGCCTCGGCTGCCGCTCGCCGTGCCCTGCGTCCGACCCTGGCGACCGCGGAAGAACCCCTGCAGGTCCTGCCACAGCCGCTGTGGCCAGCCTTCATGGGCCTGTCCCCGGCCTGGCGCGCCTGGCTGCCCCGGCGATCCGCCGCCCTGTGCCGCCCCCTGATTGGTTGGGCTCGCGGTGGCGGTGGGGGTGGCGAGGGTGAACCGCGCCCCGCGCCCGCTCCCCTGGCTGCCCGAGGCCGACCGGCCCCTGCCGTACTGGCCCCCGCGGCCGGCCTGGCCACCGCCTTGACCGCCCTGCGCGCCTTGACCGCCACCGGGCCCGGCGGAGGCCGGCGACGGCTGGCCCTTACCGGCGCCTGGCTGTGCTCCCTGCCCAGCCGTTTGCCCTTGGCCAAATCCCTGCCCGGAGCCCTGCCCAGCCGTTTGCCCAAAGGGTTGGCCGCCGCCCTGGCCGCTACCTGGCCCCTGGCCTTGGTCTTGACCCTGGCCGGCCCCCGGCCCCGAAACCCGCGGCAGGCCCTGGCCCGAACCCTGGCCAGGGCCTGTGCCCACGTCCTGCCCGCCGCCCGGAGCGCGGCCCCCGTTCTTGCCCGTCCGCTGGCCCTGACCGTTGCCGGAGCCTGTCCGCGCGCCGGGCCGCTGCTGCTTCCCCTGGTCCTTGCCGCGCCCATGGCCCTGCCCCTGGCTTGCGCCGCCTGGTGTGGGCCCGGCCGCCGGCTTGCCGCCCGGGCCCCGTGGACCGCCGGGCGCGCCCGTGTCCTTGGCCGGCGCCGCAGGGCCGCCGGTGAGGTCGAGGCGCGCCAGCCCCTGCAGCACCTCCTTCACCACCGGGGCGCTGGCGCCCGCCCGGCGCAGGGCATCCACAATCGGGGCGCCGCGCAGGTCGGCCGGCGTGACCGTCAGCCCGGCGCGCTTGGCCTGCCGGTAGATGAGGTAGCGGCCCAGCGACAGGTGCAGGGCCCTGGCCTCCTGCTGGTCGCTCCGCGGCGCGCTCACGGCCGCGAACTGCACGTGGTAGCCCGCCTTCGCCATGGCGGCCGTTGAGCTCTTCTGCACCTTCTGGATGGCCTGGGTGACGGTCGGCGGCAGCGCCGCCGCCCCCGCCGGCGCCGCCGCGATGACGATCGGCACCGTGACCGTCTTGGACACAAAGCCCTCCGCCGCCGCCGCGTCGGTGAGCTCCGTCAGTGCCGTTGCCAGGGGCACGCCACGGACATGCACGTGGCCCAGCAGGCTCTGACCGTCGGCATCCAGCCCGATCGCGCGCAGCACGTGGGCAGCCCCGTTGAGGTCGAGCTCCACGCTGGGATTCACGTCGAAGGTGACGACGGCGACGGTCTGCGCGCTGACGACGGCCTGGTAGCCGAGCGGCACGCCGATCGCGATCAGCAGCGCGCACGCCACGGCGACCGCCCAGCCCCGCGCCCGCAACCCGGGCCGGCCACGCAGCCACGACCCCGCTCCCGCGCGCTTCGGACCAAGGGCCAGCGCCTCGATGTCGACCCAGATCTCGTCGCCGGCCTGCCAGTCCTGGCCTTCCGCGGACACGTGCCGGAACAGGCCCGTCTCGTCCAGTACGACGGCCCGGTGGTTCCGCACCTCCAGCACGACCCCGCGTCCCTTGGCCACGTTCCGCTCCTACATCATCCGCGTTCGACCCTGTTGCCCGCCGCCCGACCCCGCCGCCCGACCCTGCGCCCGCCGCCCCGTCCGCCGCCGCCTAGGCCTGCGGCAGGTAGGCCAGCAGGTGCTCGATCCGCTCCATCATCACCAGCGCGACGGCGATGATGTACTTTCGCTGCCGCTCCAGCGTCTTGCGGCTCACCTCGAGTCCGCCGGCGCTCTCCAGCGCCTTGAGCGGCAGGGCCCGGTGCTGCCGCAGGTAGTCCGCCCACTGCGGATTGCCCGCCACCGCCCGCGCCACCGCGATGGCCCGCTCGCGCGCGTCCCGGTGCTGCGGGCAGGCCCGCACGAGGTCCTCCAGCTCGATCCCGTAGGACCTGAGCGCCTGCCGGAACCGCTCGATGTCCAGCCGCCGATCCTCGGCCTCGCTCCCCCGGCGGTGGGCGTCCAGCGCCGCCGCCACCTCCACGGGGTTGCTGAGCTGGCCCTCGGTATCCTCGACGTCGAAGTCGGACATCGGCGTCTCGCGCCCGCCCCGCGCCCGCCGGAAGTGGTCGATGAGCCTTCTCTTGACCACCATCTCGGCGAAGGTGACGAAGCTGGCCCCAGAGTCCGGATCGTAGCGATCAATCGCCTCGTTGAAGGCGATGAGCGCGACGCTCGCCTCATCGTCCGCCTCCGGCCGCAGGTAGCGCCCGCAGGCCCGCGACGCCACGCGAAGCACAAACGGGCGGTAATCCGCAAGGAGCGCCTCCCGGCCGGCCGTGTCCCCGGCCTGCGCGGCAGCAACCCGCGCCTCCAGCGCGGGGCCCGCGGGCATCTCCTTTCTGCGGAAGAACCCCAACCGGGCCACCTGCCCTCACCATTCGAAACCTCTCGCTCACTTCCGGGGGTTGCCGTTCTTCGGGCTGGCGGCGCGCGCCTGCCCCGCTACCGGCGCAGCATCAGATTCAGCAGCAGCGTCAGCACCAGGCTGATCACGAGGCTGGCCGCCAGCGGTGCATACAGCGTGAAGCCGCCGCGCTGAATGCGGATGTCGCCCGGCAGCCGGCCCAGCCACCGCCCAAGCCCCAGGTGGCCGCCCGCCCACAGCATCAGCCCCACGGCCGCGACGGCCAGCCCCGCGTAAAAGAGCAGCCGCCCCAGCCCCGCCACGGACGTGCCCCCTTCCTACCATAACTGGTACGCTGTCCCCGAGGAGGGACCCATATGGCCGTAACCGCCGACGATCAGGTCCAGGCGTTCCTGCGCCACCGAAAGGTCACGCAGCAGCTCTGCGACGTGATGCCCGATGCGCACTTCGGCTTCAAGCCGTGGGACGGCGCCATGTCCTTCGGCGACCTGGCCCTGCACCTGGCGAACTCCGCCGACTTCTACCTGGCCATGGCCGAGGGCAAGGAGGTCGTCCGCCCCGACGCCGCCAGCCAGCCCAAGACCCCGGCTGACATCCGCGCCTACCTGGCCAAGAAGACCGATGAGCAGGCCGCCCGCATCGGCCACCTCACGGGCGACCTCGACCGGAAGGTCACCGCCCGCGGGCGCGAGGTTCCCCTGTCGCTGCTGCTCGGCCAGCAGCGCGAGCACGAGGCCCACCACAAGGGCCAGATGATGATGATGGCGCGCATCTGCGGCGTGCGCGACGAGCTTTTCTACACCGTGCGCTAGGCCGGGGCGGGGTCATCGTCCCGCAAGACGCGATCGGGGGCCGCAGCCTGCGCTGCGGCCTCTGGTTCGGACCCGTCACCCCGCACGCTGCGCCCGTCCGGTCATGCGGCGGCGGCAGCGGCACCCCCGTGCGCGGTGGCCCGCCGCCGCGGCCCCGGGACCCTTCCGCGGCCTGTCCGCACGCTGCGGCACCCCGGCGACCCGTCCGCGCCGCGGCGTCCCAGCAGCCATGGCCTCCGGGGCGGCGCCAACGGTGGTCGGCGAAACCGCGGGCCGCATCAGCCAGGCCCACTGCCTCCGCAGACCAACTGCATCACGCAGACCAACTGCATCACGCAGACCTGCCGCCGTCCATGGCTCCGGTGTCCATGGCTCCGGTGTCCATGGCTCCGGCACCCCTGCCTCCGCTGCCCCTGCCTCCGCTGCGCGCCCCCACGCGCCCCTTCACGCGCGGCCTCCGTCCTCCGCGGCCCCCGTCCCCTCGGGAAGCAGCCGCATCTGCCGGACCGCGGGGGCATCGAGCCCGATGTGGCGCCAGCCGGCGGACGTCAGCGTGCGCCCGCGCGGGGTGCGCTGCAGCAGCCCCATCTGCATGAGGTAGGGCTCCACCACGTCCTCCAGGGTCTCGGCCTCCTCGCTCGTGGCCGCGGCCAGGGTGTCCAGACCGACGGGGCCGCCACCGAAGCTGGTGGCGATGGCCGACAGCACGGCGCGGTCGGTGCGGTCGAGGCCGAGGTCGTCGATCTCCAGCATCTGCAGACCGGCGCGGGCCACGGGCAGGGTGACGGCGCCGTCGGCCCGCACCTGGGCGTAATCGCGCAGGCGCCGCAGCAGGCGGTTGGCGATCCTGGGCGTGCCGCGCGCCCGCCGGGCCAGCTCCGCCGCCCCCTCGGGGTCGAGCTCGGCCTGCAGGATCGCGGCCGCGCGCCGCACGATCTCGGCCAACTCGTCGGGCGGGTAGAACTCGATGCGCTGGATGATGCCGAAGCGATCGCGCAGGGGGCCGGTCAGGGCGCCCGCACGGGTGGTGGCGCCGACCAGGGTGAAGTGCGGCAGGTCCAGGCGCAGGGAGCGGGCGCTTGGGCCCTTGCCGAGGACCAGGTCCAGGGCGAAGTCCTCCATGGCGGGGTAGAGCACCTCCTCGACCTGGTGGCCGAGGCGGTGGATCTCGTCGATGAAGAGGACGTCGCCCGGGGCGAGGTTGGTCAGGATGGCCGCCAGGTCGCCAGGTCGCTCGATGGCCGGGCCGGAGGTCGTGTGGATGCCGCCCCCCAGCTCGTGGGCCACGATGTGGGCCAGCGACGTCTTGCCAAGGCCCGGCGGACCGTAGAGCAGGACGTGGTCGAGGGCCTCGCGCCGATTCCGTGCCGCCTCGATGTAGATGCCGAGGTGCTCCTTGAGGCGGCGCTGGCCGACGAACTCCTGCAGGCTGCCGGGGCGCAGGCGCATGTCCAGCCCGCGGTCCTCATCCAGCTCGCGTGCCGCCACGATGCGCTCCTCCAAGAGCCGCGCCCCCTTCCCCCAGACAGGCTCCGGCTGGCTAGCGGCGGGCGCCGGCCGCCCGCAGGGCCTGGCGGACCAGCTCGGCCGGGTCGCTGGGTGGCTCCGCGACGGAGGCGACGGCCCGCGCAGCCTCCGGGTGGGTGAATCCCAGGCCGACCAGGGCCGCGATGGCCTGGGCCGCCGTGTCGTCGACGGGTCCGGCACCCGGCAGCGCAACCGGCTCTCCGGAAGCGCCCAGCTTGTCGCGCAGCTCGAGGACGATGCGCTGGGCCGTCTTGCGGCCGATGCCGGGCACGGCCGTGATGGCGCCGAGATCCTCGTCGGCGACGGCCCGCCGCAGGCGCTGGGGCGGGAGCACCGACAGGACCGCCAGGGCCAGCTTCGGCCCGATGCCCGGGATGGCCGTCAGCAGGTCGAACACGTCCAGCTCGGCCGTGTCCGCGAAGCCATAGAGCAGCATGGCATCCTCGCGCACGATCAGCCGCGTGCGCAGGCGGACGTCGCTGCCCGGCGCGCCCAGGGCCGCGGCCGTCGGCGCCGAGACCGCCACCTCGTAGCCCACCCCGCCGACGTCGATGGCGACGGTGCCCGGTCCGCGGGCGTCCAGCCGCCCGCGCAGGAAGGCGATCACGGCCGGCCCCGCGCGGGAGCGGGTGCGGCGGCGGCCAGGCGTCCGCGCAGCGCCTCCCCCTGCAGGCAGCAGAGGGCGACGGCCAGCGCATCGGCGGCATCGTCCGGCTCGGGCGGCGCGGGCAGGCCGAGCAGCGCCGTCACCATCGCCTGCATCTGGCGCTTGTCGGCCCGCCCGTACCCGGCCGTGGCCATCTTCACTTCGGTCGGGGTGAACTCGCGCAGCGGCAGACCGGCCTCCGCCGCCGCCAGCAGGGCCACGCCGCGGGCCTGGCCGACGCCGATGGCGGTCTGGACGTTGCGCGAGAAGTAGAGCCGCTCGACGGCGACGGCATCCGGCCGGTGCTCGGCCATCAGACGGGCGAGAGCGCCGTGGATCCGCAGCAGCTGCTGTTCGGCGGGCAGGCGGTCGGCGCGGACCACCCCGAAGGCCAGGGCGGACGGGCCTCTGCCCGGCTCCTGCACAGCCACGCCGTAGCCGCAGATCGCCATGCCCGGATCGATTCCCAGTACACGCACGGACGGAACATTCGTGCTGCTCGGGGGCGATCCTGCCCGTCCGGTCGAGGAAAGCCCGCGCCGCGGTGCGGTCCTAGCGCGCCACCGTGCCAACCGACGCGGGGGCCGCGGCGCGGGCCTGGAGCAGGGCCTGGCGGCAGGCGGTGACATCGTCGCCGGGCAGGTCGTCCTCGGCGTCGTTCTGCCACGGCTCGTCGCCCTTGCCCACCACCACCACGCAGTCCCCCGCCACCCGCCCGCAAAGCGCCTGCTGCAGCGCCTGCCAGCGGTCGCGCACAAAGCGCACCGGCACCCCCACCCCCGCGATCGCCTCCCGCATCGGCCCCGCCGCCGCCTCCGCATCCTCCGGCTCCGGCCGGTCCGCGCTCAGAATCACCTCGTCGCACAGCGCCGCCGCCACCGCGCCCATCAGCGGCCGCTTGCCCTGGTCCCGGCCCCCGCGCGCCCCCATCACCAGCACCAGCCGCCCCGCCGTGATCGGCCGCAGAAAGCCCAGCACGCCCCGCAGCCCCGCCGGCGTGTGCGCGTAGTCCACCACCACCCGCCACGGCCCCCGCTGGATCTCCTGCAGCCGCCCCGGCACTCCCCGCGCGCCAGCCAGTCCCGCCGCGATCGCCTCCCGCGGCAGCCCCAGCGCGCTCCCCACCGCCACCGCGCACAGCGCGTTCTCCACGTTGTGCCGCCCCGGCAGCCTCAGCCGCACCTGCAGCGGCTCCGCCCCGGGCAGCCCCACCAAAAGGTCGCTCCCCTCCATCCCCCGACCCTGCATCCGCAATACCTCGACATCCCCGCCCGGCCCGTACTCCAGCCGCCCCACCCCGCACGCCCGCCGGAATACCTCCACCTCCGGCTGCCCCGCGTTCAGCACCGCCACCGCAGCCTTGCCCTGCGCCCCCAGCCCCGCAAACAGCCGCACCTTCGCCGCCCGGTAGCTCTCCAGATCCGCGAAGTACTCCCCGTGCTCCCGCGACAGGTTGGTCAGCGCCGCCACGTCGAACGCGCAGTCATCCACCCGCGCCTGCGCGATCCCCTGCGCCGACACCTCCATCACCACCGCCCCCAGCCCCTGAGCCACCGCCTCCGCCAACAGCCCGTGCAGCACCATCGGCGGCGGCGTCGTCCACGCCACCGCCCGCCGCTGCCCGTCCGCCAGCACCGCCCCCGCCGTCCCCAGCACCCCTGTCCCGATCCCCGCCGCCCGCAGCACCCCCGCCGTCAGCCACGCCGTCGTCGTCTTCCCCGTCGTCCCCGTCACCCCGACCACCTTCAGCCGCCGCGACGGCTGCCCGTACCACAAATCCGCCAGCGCCGACAGCGCCCCACGCCCAGAGCCCACCCGGCACGTCGGCACCCCCACGCTCAACTCCGCCTCGCACACGATCAGCGCCGCGCCCCGCGCCACCGCCTCCCCCGCATGCGCGTGCCCGTCCGACGCAAGGCCCCGCAGCGCCACGAAGATCCCACCCCGCTGCACCGCCCGCGAGTCGTCGGTCAGCCCGCTGACCTCCTCACCCCGCCAGCGCCGGCTCGCCACCGCCGCCAGCACCTCCGGCCACCCCACCCGCGCCCCGGCCTTGCCTTCCATCCGCCACCGTCCTTCCGAGCCCGG
>JAJYVM010000137.1 GCA_021792015.1 Bacillota bacterium
ATGGCGATGCAGGTCTAGCGGTCCAGCGGTCCAGCGGGGTGCCTGTACCGATTCGGCGGAGTCGCGATGTGGCGGCAGCGGCCCAGCGGTCCAGCGGAGTCGCGGCAGCGGTCCAGCGGCCCAGCGGTCCAGCGATCCAGCGGAGTCGCGGCCCAGCGGCCCAGCGGTCCAGCGGCCCAGCGGTCCAGCGATCCAGCGGAGTCGCGGCAGCGGCCCAGGGGCCCAGCGGTCCAGTGGTGCGGTGGCCCAGTGCCGGTGGCGGTGGCGGTGCAGCGGGCGGATCGTGACCGAGCCGGTTGTCCTGCGGCGCCGGGCGAAGGAGCGCCCGGCGGGCCCCGTGCCACACGGAGGTGGGCTGGGGGGTGTGAGCGGTGCCGAGCCTTGCGGAGACATGGGCTGGCGTGACCCGGTTCTGGCAGGGCATGAACCCGCGTCGCCGGCGCGGTGTGCTCACCGCGGGTGTCGTCGCCCTCATCGCCCTCGGGATCTGGGGCTCCATCGCCGCCCGCGGGCCCGCCATGGCGCCGCTCTTCACGCAGCTGCAGCCGAGCGACGCGGCGGCCATCGTCAGCCAGCTGCAGTCCCAGCACGTGCCCTACCAGCTGGCCAGCAACGGCGCGACGATCATGGTCCCGAAGTCGCAGGTCTACCAGCTGCGCCTGGATATGGCGGCCAAGGGCCTGCCGAACGCCGGCGTGGTCGGCTTCTCCCTCTTCAACAACCCGAGCATCACCCAGACCCAGTTCGACCAGCAGGTGAACTTCCTGCGCGCCCTGGAGGGTGAGCTGACGACCACGATCCTGTACATCAACGGGGTGCAGGCGGCGCGCGTCGCCCTGACCCTGCCGAACCAGAACACGACGTTCCTCAGCGGCAACAACCCGCCGCCCACGGCGTCGGTGCTGGTGCGCCTGGCCCCCGGCGCCTCGCTCAGCCCGTCCCAGATCCAGGGCATCATGCACCTGGTCGCGGCCAGCGTGCAGGGGATGAAGCCCTCCGACGTGACGGTGCTCGATAGCACCGGCACCCTGCTGAGCGCCGAGGTGGGCGCGACCACCACCAGCGCCGCCAACTCGGGCAGCCAGGCGCAGCAGCAGATCAACCTGACAAACCAGTTCGACCAGCAGCTGCAGAACAACCTCCAGGGCCTGCTCGATCAGGTCCTGGGGCCGGGCAACGCCATCGCGCGGGTGCAGGCCACCCTGAACTTCAATCAGGAGACGACGACCAGCAAGCTGTTCGTGCCCGTCAAGGGCGGGCAGAACGGTGTGCTGCAGACCGTCAACAACCTGAAGGAGACCTTCTCGGGCACCGGCACGCCGCCCGCGCCCGCCGGCACGGCCAGCAACACGCCGAGCTACGCCTTCGGCACGACCGGCACCGGCAAGAACAAGTACACGCAGACGCAGTCGCAGGCCCAGTACGCGGTCAGCCAGACCACCGACCGCACGATCGTGGCGCCAGGCACCGTGGCCCGCCTGTCCGTGGCCGTGGCCGTGAACCGGAAGCTGACGGCGGCGCAGCAGGCGGCCATCACGCAGATGGTCAACGCGGCCATCGGCGCCGACCCTGCCCGCAAGGACCAGATCACCGTCGTCGGCATGCCCTTCGCGGCCACGGCCACGGGCCTGGTCACCCTGCCGAAGGTGGTGGCCAAGCCGTCGCCCGTGCTGCCCCTGGTCCTGGCGGGCGTGGCGGCCGCCTCCGTGATCACGGCCCTGATCCTGACCGTCCTCGGCGGGCGCGGCAACGCGGCCGAGGAGGCCGAGGCCATGGCGGAGCGCCGCCTGGCGGAGCAGCTGGTGGGGCGGACCGTCCTGCCCGGCCAGGACGGCGAGGGCGGCGCGGGCGGTGGCGCGGACGCCGGGTCCGACGCCGACCTGCTGGACGACGACCCCAACGTCGCGCGCCGGGCGGCGCGGGCGGAGACCGAGCAGCGCCGGCGCGAGATCGTCTCGGTGGTCCAGCGCCGGCCTGAGGACGTGGCGAACGTGCTCCGCAGCTGGCTGACGGAGGAGCAACCCTGATGGCGAACGCGCAGACGGTCGTCCAGCAACATGCCCTCGCCGGGCGGCAGAAGGCCGCGGCGCTCCTTGTCACCCTGGGGCCGGAGTTCGCCGCCCAGGTCTTCCGCCACATGAAGCAGGACGAGATCGAGCAGCTGACGCTCGAGATGGCGGCCATGCGCCGCGTCGATCCCGAGGTCAAGGACGACGTGCTGCGCGAGTGCCGCGACCTGATCATGGCCAAGGACTACATCCAGTCCGGCGGCCTCGATTACGCACGGGAGGTGCTGGAGCGCGTCTTCGGCAGCGGCCGCGCCGGCGAGATCATCGACCGGCTGACCGCGACCCTGCAGGTGCGCCCCTTCGAGTTCGCGCGCCAGTCCGACCCCTCGCAGGTGCTGAACTTCATCCAGCACGAGCACCCGCAGACCATCGCCCTGATCCTGGCCTACCTCAACCCGCAGCAGGCCTCGACCATCCTCTCGGCCCTGGAGCCGGAGCAGCAGGTCGACGTGGCCCGGCGGGTCGCCAGCATGAACAACACCTCGCCCGAGGTGGTCAAGGAGGTCGAGCGGGTGCTGGAGCGCAAGTTCGCCTCGCTCGTCACCGAGGGCATGGCCCGCGCCGGCGGCGTCGACACGGTGGTCGCCGTGCTCAACCACGCCGACCGCGCGACGGAGAAGCGCATCCTCACCACCCTGGAGACCGAGGACCCCGAGCTGGCGCAGTCGATCCGCAAGCGGATGTTCGTCTTCGACGACCTCACCCTGCTGGACGACCGCTCGCTGCAGCGGGCCATGCGCGAGGTCGACCTCAACGGCGACATGCCGCTCGCCCTGAAGGTGGCCGGCGATGAGGTCAAGACCAAGATCATGAAAAACCTCAGCAAGCGCGCCGGCGAGATGCTGGCCGAGGCCATCGAGCTGCTCGGCCCCGTGCGCCTGCGCGAGGTCGAGGACGCCCAGCAGCGCATCGTGGCCGTCATCCGCCACCTGGAGGACGAGGGCGAGATCGTCATCTCCCGCGGGAAGGATGAGGTCATTGTCTAGTCCGACCTCCACAACCTCCTCCATCCGTGGATCCGGAGCGTCCGCGCCGGCCCTGCCGGAGCTGCGGCAGAAGCTGTTCGTGCCGGCGGCTGCGCCGCAGCCGCCGGTCCGGCCGGTCCAGCAGCCTGGGCTCCGGACGCCGCGGGGTCCCCGCCCGGCGGAGACCCCGGCGAAGGCCGCGCCCGCGCTGTGGCAGAACCTGGCGCCGAAGGCGCCCTCGTCCCCGGCGCCGGCGCCCAAGCCGTTCGACCCGGTCGCTGCGGCGCGTGCCGAGGCGGAGGCCATCTTGGACCAGGCCCACGCCGAAGCGGAGCGCATCCGCGCCAAGGCCGAGGCGAAGGCGGCGGCCGACGGGCGCCAACGTGCACGGGCGCAGGCCCGCCTGGACGTGCGGCGCCTGACTCGCCATGCTCGCGCCTTGGTCAAGGAGGCCCGCGCCATGCGGGAGACGGCGCTCGACCAGCTCGCCGACGAGGTGGCGGAGACCGTCGTGGCGCTTGCCAAAGCCGTGCTCGCGCGCAAAGTCGAGCAGAGCTCCGACGACCTGCGGCAGCTGGCCCTGCAGTTGCTCGCGGAGGCGCGCCAGCCCCGGCTCCTGCAGGTGAATCCGGCCGATGCGCCGTGCCTGGAAGGGGTGGGCGTACCCATGGATGCCAACCCGGCGGTCGCGCGGGGCGGCCTGCTGCTGCAGGCGGCCGACGGTGAGCGTGATGCGCGCCTGGAGGCGCGCATCGCCCGGCTTGAGGCCGCCCTCAAGGCAGGTGACCGCCGGTGAGGCTCGAGGATGCGGTGGTGGCTTCGCGGAAGCGGCTGGCGGATATCCGCGGCGCGGCCGAGGGCCTGCGGCCCGTGGTCCGCGCGGGGCGGGTGACGCAGATCGTCGGCCTGCTGATCGAGGCGGACGGCCCCGACCTGGAGATCGGCGACCTCTGCGAGCTGGGCGGGTCCGTGCTGGCCCAGTGCGTCGGCTTCCGCGAGGACCGCCTGCTGCTGATGCCGCTGGACGAGGTGACCGGGCTGTCGGCCGGCGCGCGCGCGGTGGCCCTCGGCCGCCGCTGCTCCGCGCCCTGCGGGCCATCTTTGCTGGGGCGCGTGATCGACGGCCTGGGGCGGCCCCTGGACGACGGGGGACCGCTTGCGCCCGAAGCGTGGCGGGCGACGGACGGGGGGGCGCTCGCGCCGCTGGCGCGAGCGCCGATCAACCAGGCCCTCGCGGTCGGGGTGCGCGCGATCGACGGCTGCCTCAGCTGCGGCCGCGGCCAGCGCCTCGGGCTGTTCGCGGGCAGCGGGGTCGGCAAGAGCACGCTGCTCGGCATGCTGGCCCGCGGCACGGCGGCGGACGTCAACGTCATCGCCCTGGTCGGCGAGCGCGGCCGCGAGGTGGGCGAGTTTCTGCGCGACGACCTCGGGCCGGAGGGGCTGGCGCGATCGGTCGTGGTCGTCGCCACCTCCGACCGGCCGGCCCTGGCCCGCATCCAGGCGGCGCTCACGGCCACGACCATCGCCGAGCACTTCCGCGACAGCGGCAGCCAGGTGCTGCTGATGATGGATTCGCTGACGCGGTTTGCCATGGCGATGCGCGAGGTCGGCCTGGCCAGCGGCGAGCCGCCCACCAGCCGCGGGTACACGCCGTCCGTCTTCGCGGCCCTGCCGCGGCTGCTGGAGCGCTGCGGCTCGTCGCCGACCGGCGGGATCACCGGCTTTTACACCGTGCTGGTCGAGGGCGACGACATGAACGAGCCGATCGCGGACGCAGCCCGCAGCATCCTGGACGGCCACATCGTGCTGAGCCGGGCCCTCGGCGAGGCCGGGCACTTCCCGGCCATCGACGTGCTGCAGAGCGTCAGCCGGCTGATGCCGCGGCTCGTCGATCCCGAGCACCTGGCGGCGGCGAGGCGGGTGCGCCACGTCCTGGCCACCTATCGCCAGGCGGAGGACCTGATCGACGTCGGCGCCTACAAGGCCGGCGCCAACCCCGAGATCGACCGTGCCGTGGCCCTGATCGCGCCGGTGCGTGCCTTCCTGCGCCAGGAGGTGCAGGAGCGCAGCACCTGGCAGGAGAGCCGGGCCGCCCTGCTGGCGGCCGTGCGGGAGGAGAGCGCATGACCGCCTTCCGGTTCCGGTTGCAGCGCCTGCTCGACGTGGCCGGCGCCATGCGGCTTCTGCGGGAGGCCGAGCTCGCCCAGGCCCAGGCGGCCAGGCGCGCGGCTGAGGCGGAGGTGGCGGGGGCCGCGGCCGGCGTGGCCGCGGAGGAGCGCCGCCATGGGGAGGCGGGCCGCGGCGGGCTCAGCGCCGCGGAGTTCGCGTGGAGCGAGATGGCTGTCGCGGCCGCAGGCCGCGTTCTGGCCGAGCGGGTCGCGGCCGCGCTGGCGGCGGACCGGCTCGTGCAGGACCGTCACGAGGCGTGGCTGCAGGCACGGCAGCAGGAGCAGCGCTACCTGCGCCTGCGTGCCCGAGCCCACGCGCGCTGGCGGCAGATCCAGAGCGCGGCGGCCCAGGCCGAGCTCGACGACCTCGTCGGCGCCAAGGCAGCGCGGAAAGGAGGTGAAACGGCCTGATCGCGACAGTTCCCTTTCCCGTGCAGGCGCAGCAGGCGCCTGCTTCCGGAGACGGCGGCCAGGGCAGGGGCAGCGACCCCGTGATCGCCGCGTTCGCCGCGGTGATGGCGGCCGCGTCCGCAGCCAAGCCGCCGCAGCAGACCCCCGCGGCCCCGGCCGCCGCCCCGAGCCAGGGGCACGCCAAGGCCGGCATGAGCGCGCCGGCGGCGGGGGGTAGCGGTTCCCCGTTCCGGTCCGGATCGGCCCAGACGGGCACGCGGGCGGCGTCATCGCCGGCGGACCCGCAGGCATCGCCATCCCAGAATGGTGCGCGGGCGGCATCCTTCGTCCGCGCGGCCGAGCTGGCCGCCACGCGGGGCAAGACCCCGGCGGCTTTCGGCACCCTTGCGGCGGACGGGCGGATCGCTCCGGCCGCTGGCAGGCCGGCGCCCGTGAAGGGCTCCAGGCCCGAGGATCCCAGTCCTCTCCAGGCTCGCGGCGCTGCCCCGATGGCGGCGCCGGCCCCGGGCACCGCGCCGCTCGCCGGTGCGGCGGCGCGGGGTGTGCCTCCGGCCACCGGGACCGGCTCCGCGCAGACGGCGGCCCGGACAGCGGGCGCGGCCCAGGCGCAGCACATGGCCCAGGTGCAACAGACGGCCCAGACGCGGCAGGCGCGGCGCACGGCCCTCGAGCCGGCCGCCGCCGGGGCTCCCGCTCCGCTTGCCGGGGCGGACGCCCTCCGCGGCGGGGCGCCGGGTACGAGCACGGTCCGCGCGTCGGCGGCGACCTCGGCCCCGCGGGTGCCCGCCCAGCCGGCGGGACAGCCCGCAGTCCAGGTTCCGGTCCCCGCCTCCCAGGTTCCGGCGGCCACAGCGGGTGTGGCTGGGTCCGCCCTCAAGGCGGCGCAGCCCTCGAACCGGGCAGGCGCGCCAGGCGACAGCAGCTCCGCGGCCTCGATCCAGGCGTCCAAGGCGCCCACGACGGCCGCCTCTGCGGTTCCATCGCGCCAAGCGGCGGCGCGAGGACGGGAGTCCGGCCGAGCCACGGACCTTGGCCCCCAGGCCGGGACGCAAGCCGCTCAGTCAGGGACGCCGTCGGCCGCGGCGGCCACCCTCTCAGCGCCCGCGCGCACCGTGAGCCAGCCCCCGGCCCCACAGGCGGTGGCGCAGCAGCCCGCGATCCCGGATCCGAAGCCCGTGCCGCAGCCGGCGTTCTCGGTGCCGACCAACTCAGGCTCCTGGACCCTGCAGGTGGCCCCGCCCGGACTCGGCCCCGTGCACGTTCAGCTCGAGCTTCGCAGTGGGGCGCTGGATACGCGCTTTCTCGTCAACAACCCCGGCGCGAAGTCGGCCCTGGAATTGGGCCTCCCCACCCTGCGGGTCAACCTGACCGGCCAGGGGGTCAACGTCGGCAGCCTCAACGTGGGGCTCTCACATGGCGGCGATCAGCAGCCGCGGCAGCAGCAGGCCTTTGGGTCGCCCTACGACCGCGGGGGGCGCCAGGGCATGAACCAGTCCCTGTCCTCGGCCCTGAGCGCCGGACGCTCGCCGCCGTCGGGGCGGCAGTCGGCCCTGAACCTTCTTGGCTGAAGCAGAGGTTGGGTGAAGCAGAGGTTGGGTGAAGCAGAGGTTGGGTGAAGCAGAGGAAGGAGGGAGTCAGCGGTGAGCACGCCCGTACCAGCATCGAGCGGCGCGCAGGGCGTCGCCAATAGCGGCAACGCCAACAACAACATGAACGTCACGGGCACGCAGTTCCTGCAGCTGCTGGTGGCGCAGCTGAAGTACCAGAATCCCCTGCAGCCCATGGACAGCGGGCAGTTCCTCAGCCAGCTGGCCACCCTCGAGCAGGTTCAGCTCCTGCAGGGGATCCAGTCGGACCTCGACCAGCTGGTGAAGGCCCAGGGGGGTACCCCGAGCGGCCAGACCCAACCGAGTGGAGGCGCAGGCGGATGAGCCCCATCCAGCCGGTCGGGCCGGCCGCGGGCGCAACGGGCGCCCCCGTTCAGGGGCCGCAGCGCGGGGCCAGCTTCGGCGCCGCGTTCCAGCAGGCCCTGACGGAGCCGCTCCGCCTGTCGGCCCACGCCGCTGAGCGCATGCGCCAGGCCGGGCTGAGCCTCAGCCCGCAGGATCTGCGCAGCGCCGAGGCGGCCGTGGCGGCGGCGGGTGCCAAGGGCAGCCACACCGCGCTGGTGCTCCTGGGATCGCTGGCCCTGGTGGTCAGCGTGCCGAACCGGACCGTGGTGACGGCGATCGACGGCGCCCGGATGGGCCAGGGGGTCTTCACCGGGATCGACAGCGCCGTGATCGCCAAGGGGCTGGACACCGAAGCGACCGGAACCACCGGAGCGATGGATGGCGCAGGCCATGCCGGCAGCATTCCGGGCCGTGCCGGGAGCATTCGGGGGGCCCTGGGGCCGCTGAACGACCGAGGCGGCCCGACGAGCGCCCGAGCCATCGACGGCCAGGGCGTCAGGGAGGACACACAGGCATGATGCAGTCCATGCAGGCCGCGGTTTCCGGCCTGCAGATGCACGAGGAAGCGATGAACGTCATCGGCAACAACATCGCCAACGTCAGCACGCCGGGCTTCAAGTCGAGCACGGCGGACTTCGCCGAGCTCTTCAGCCAGACCCTGCAGGGGGCGACGGCGCCGACGGCGACGAGCGGCGGCATCGCGCCGGCCCAGATCGGCCTCGGGGTCACCCTGGGCGGCATATCCGTGGACACCGGCCAGGGCACCCTCGAGGTGACCGGGAACAACAGCGACCTGGCCATCCAAGGCTCCGGCTACTTCGTGCTCCAGGGTGGCTCGGGGCAGCCGAACTACACCCGCGTCGGCAACTTCAGCACCGACGCCGCCGGCAACCTGGTGCAGCAGGGCACCGGCGACATGGTTCTCGGCTGGTCGGCGAACAACGGGACCATCACCTCGACCAGCACCCCGCCGGTGCCGCTGAAGATCCCGCTCGACACGACCGTCCAGCCGACGGCGACGACCTCGATCACATTCGGGGGCAACCTGGACGCCCTGGCCACGCTGGGGACCACGATCCCCGTGGGTGAGACGGTCTACGACTCGTTGGGCAACACCCAGACGATCGATGTGACGTTCACGGCCACGGCCACGCCCGGCACCTGGACATGGTCGGCCGGCGCCACGCCGACCTTCACGGGCGGCGGCACCATCACCTTCACCAACACGGGCGCCTTCAACGGCGTGAGCGGCACGACCGTGACCAGCCTGGCGACCCTGAGCGACGGTGCCGGGCAGATGGTGGTCAACCTCGACTTCGCGGGCATGACGGACTACGCCCAGGCCAGCTCGGCCGCGGCGCCCGACCAGAACGGGGCGACCGCCGGTGGGCTTGACTCCTGGACCGTCGACAATGCCGGCAACATCACGGGCTCCTTCAGCAACGGCAAGACCGAGATCCTCG
>JAJYVM010000138.1 GCA_021792015.1 Bacillota bacterium
GCAACCAGGTGTTCACGGGCGAGTCGGCCATCACCAACGCCATCCTGCGGGCCGCCAACCCCAACCCGCTCAAGGTCTACTTCCTGGACGGCGAGGGCGAGCAGACCCTTGGCAACACCTACTCCACGATCGGCGAGTACATGGCGGCCCAGGGCTACACGACGGCGTCCATCAACCTCATCTCGACGACGTCCGTGCCCAAGGACGCCTCGGCCATCGTGATCGCCGGCCCGACGCACGACCTGGCGACGAGCGAGGTCGCGCAGATCCAGGCCTACGTCAAGCGCGGCGGCCACGTCATGGTGCTGCTCAACCCGACCCCGTCCGGCCCGCTGCCGAATCTCTACGCCATGCTGAAGAGCTGGGGCGTGGTCGCGACCGACGACGTCGTCGTCGACCCGTCGGCCAACCGCCACTACACGACGAATCCGACGGTCCTGGTGCCCGAGTATGGGAGCGATAGCATCACCAATCCGCTGAACCTCGCCAACGAGGCGGCGGTGGTTCCGGCCGCCGTCAGCCTGAGCGCGGCCAAGAACCCGCAGTTCCAGGTCACGCCGATCCTGAAGACCGACAGCGCCGCATACGGCCACACGAACCTGAAGTCGCAGAGCATCGCGTTTGTGGCGGGCCAGGACATCAAGGGCCCCCTGAACATCGGCGTGATGCTGAGCTCAGCCGCGGCCGCCGGCGGCGCGACCTCGTCCGCCACGACCGCCCCGACCGCAGGCTTCAAGGGCGTCGTGTTCGGCAGCTCGAGCTTCGCCCAGGACCAGATCGTGAACATCACCCAGGGCAATCAGGATCTGTTCCTCAACGCCATCGGCTGGCTGACGGGACGCTCGCAGGGCATCCTCATCCGACCCGGCACGCAGCCGAGCACCCAGCTGCTCCTCACGGGCGCGGACACCCGCGGCCTCTTCTACGGGTTCGTCGTCATCCTGCCGCTTGCGGCGCTGGTGGTCGGCGGCGCGATCTGGAACATGCGGCGCGGCCTCTAGCGCGTCAAGTCATGCAGCGTGCGCGGGCGGGCCCGGCCTGCCCGCGCACGCTGCCCCACCAGAGGGGGTTGAACGGCTGATGCGCAGCATGCGCGTGTGGGTGGCCCCGATCGCCGCCCTGGTGGTCGTGGCGGCCCTGGTGATCCTCCTGCAGCACGGACCCAAGCCGGCCACGCCGGCGGCGGCGACGAGCTCCGCCACCGCGCCGGTCAACGTCTTCAGCGTGAATCCGGCAACCGTGACCCAGATCGACATCAGCTCGGCCGGCAAGACCCTGACCCTGGTCGCCGTTCCGTCCAAGGCGACGGGCACGGCCACGGCCGCCGCCAGCCCGACCTGGGCCATCGGCAGCGCGAGCGGCAAGGCGGCCGACCCCACCAAGGTGCAGAACCTGATCTCCATGCTCGACCCGCTGCAGGCCAACCGCGACCTCGGCGTCGTCAGCAACCCGACCGAGTTCGGCGTCACCAAGCCGTCCACGATCCTGAAGGTCACGGAGAAGGACGGTACGGTCTACACGCTGGATGTCGGCTCGGTGAGCCCCGTCGGCGGCTATTACGCCACCACGGGCGGCGGCAAGGTCTACCTCATCGGCAGCTCGGTGCAGCAGGCCCTGGTGACCAGTCCGAGCCAGTGGCTGCCCACGGCCACCGGCACGGCGACCGCCTCGGGCGGATGATCGGGTGCGGCGGCGATACGCCGCCGCACCGCGCAAACAACCGATTCGCCGATTTTGCAGGCAGCGGCACGAAGCGGCCGCGGACACCGGCCAGGCGGGGGGAACACGGCGCGCGGGCAGGGCGGGAGTCGGCGAAGGCCCCGCCCCGCACATGAGATGAGATGGGCCCTGCGGCCTGCCGGGGCCCCCGGTTCTTCAGCGCCCCCCGGCGGCGGTGGCGGGCTGCGCCTGGCGCAGCACCATCGCCAGCACGGTGGCGGCCTGGGCGCGGGTCGCCGTGCCGAGCGGCTGGAGCGTGCCGTTCGGGAAGCCGTGGATGTACCCCGCGGCCACGCTCTCCTCCACCCCCGGCAGCGCCCAGGCGGAGATGGTCGCGTCGTCGCGGAAGTGCAGCGCCGCAGCCTGCGTCAGCTTCAGCGCCCTGGCGACAAGCACCGCCATCTGTTCCCGCGTCAGCGCCGCGTCCGGCTCGAACCGCGTCGCGCTGATGCCGTCCACCAGCCCCGCCCGCACCGCCGCCGCCACGTAGGGCGCATACCAGGACGACGGCGCCACGTCGCGGAACGGGCTCGCGCCGTCTGCCGCGGGCCTGTCGCCGAGGCTGAGCACCAGCATCTTGGTGAACTCGGCGCGCGTCACGGCGGCATCGGGCCGGAACGTGCCGTCCGGGTAGCCGCTGGCCACCCCGGCGCCGGCCAGCGCCTGAATCGCCGCATACGCCCAGTAGGTGCTCGGCACGTCGCGGAACTGCGGCGCCACAGGCACCGCCTGGGCGGCCGCAACCGCATAGGTGAAGCGGTCGCCGCTGCCGGTCAGGCTGTACCCGTCCGGGGTGGTGACGGTCACCTCCACCGTGCCGCTGCCCGGCGGCGAGATCGCCGTGATCTCCGTGGCGGAGTCCACCGTGAACGAGGACGCCGCAACGCCGCCGAAGGCCACCGCCGTCGCGGCCGCCAAGTTCGTCCCCGTGATGGTCACCGCCGTGCCGCCCGCGGCCGGACCGCCGGCCGGGCTGATTCCCGACACCACCGGCGCCGGGGAGGCGGTGACGCTCCCGCTGCCAGGCACGACCACGGCGGCCGGGTTGGCCACCGCGAAGGCCGTCCCGCTCAAATCCGTCAGGCTCGGCGCGCTGGCGGCCGTCAGGGTGAAGGTGAGGCACCCGCCCGCCGCAGCGAAGCTGGAGGAGGCGGGCTGGACGGCCGCCCAGGCCGTCCCGTTCCACCAGTAAAGGCGCTGGTCCGCGCGCAGCCCGCAGCGGACCAGCCGCAGCGAGGTGAAGGTGCTTCCGGCCGAGAGCGACACGTGGAAGTCGGTGCCCGCGGCGGCGAAGGTCGCAGGGCCGCCGGGGTTGCCGCTGTACTCGGCCACCTCCACCTCCCCCGTCCCGCCGGCGCCGGTGGCCGTCAGGTCGGCGATGGCGGCGCCGCCGACAGCGACGTCGACCGGCTGGGCCGTCACGCCCGGCGGCGTGACCAGCAGCATGCTCTGCGCCGTGATCCCCCCGTAGACCGCGGCCGTCACCGTCACGGCGCCCGGCGTGTCCCCCGCGGTGAAGGTGGCGCTGTAGCCGCCGTAGACCGTGGCGGAAACCGTGCCGAAGCTGCCGGCCGTCCCCCCCAGGGTCACCCGCGGGTCCGGCACCGGGTTGCCGTGGCCGTCGTAGACCGCGCCCGAGACGGTGGTCGTCGCGCCCGCCTGCAGGCTGAAGCTCGCCGGCGCCAGCGTCAGCGCACCGGCCGCGCCGGCCGTGACCGTGACCGTGGGGAGGCTGGCCAGCGCCAGGGGCGTTCCCGCGGCGGTCGATGCCTCAAAGACCGGGAAGGTGGCCGTTCCGGCCGCCGCTGGGGCGGTGACGCCGCTGCAGGTGATCATCAGCGCCTGGCCGCCGGTGAGGGTCACGCCGGTGACGGGGATGGTCCACGGGCCCGATCCGGCGATGGCGCCCAACGTGCCGGTGCTGACCGTGATGCTGCCCGCGGTCGGCGCGCTCCAGCCGGCCGGCACCCGCAGGTAGACCGAGCCGGCCACCGGCCGCGGCCGTGTACGTGAATGTCAGCGTATTGCCGGCCGAGCCGGCGACCAGGCTGGTCGGGCCAGCCGCCGCACTGCCGCTGCCGTCGGCGCTGACCACTGTGTCTGTCTGCGCGCCGCTTGTCACGTCGGGGGCCGAGGCCGTCAGGGTCGGCGTGCCGGTCGCCGAGTCCCCGTAGTAGAAGCTGGCGCTGCTGCCACCGATGGGAATCGTCAACGAGGTGATCGGAGCCCCGCCCCGCGTTGCCGCGAAGACGCCGGTGGTGCTGCTGCTCGTCAGTTCCACCGCGATCGGCGCCGCTGTCCGGACAGGGCTGCCGGCGGCCTCCAGTTCGATCTCGATGGGGCCCAGGGTGGCGCTCACCGGGGAGGTGGCCTGACCGGTCATGACCGGTGCGATGAAGGTCAACTGCGGGTAAGCGTATGTGTCGGAGCCCTCCAGGGTCGGATCCGCGGCCGCATCGGAGACGGCCAGCGTGTCGGTGCCACCGCCGGGCGGCGCCGTCCCGGCGGTGTACTGGACGGATATGTCGCCGCTGGCGTCGCTGATGAAGACCTGCGGCGTCGGCCCGAGCCCCGTGCCGTTGACCGCGGCGGATCCGATGCCCCCCGAGAGCGACAGGTAGACGGGCACGTACGGCGCGGGCGCGCCGGCGGCCGTCGTGGTGGAGACGCTCATCGCCACCGTCCGGCCCGGGCTCAGGCTTCCCGGCGGCGCGATTTCGGGCGAGGGCAGGACCACGTACCGCGCCGCAGGGGCGCTCGCTGCCGACGTCGCCTGGTAGGCGCCGATATCGCAGGTCGCCTGCGTCGTGCCGCGCGCCACGCCGCGCTGATCGAAGCCGTCCACGGGCGAGCCGTCACAGTATGCGGGGTCGCCCGCGCCAAGCGCCGCGCTGCCCGCGCCAAGCGCCATCGTCTGCGTCACGCCGCCGTTGGACGCCAGCGGGCCGAGCTGCGGCTCGCCCTCCAAGAAGCTCGACCCGCAGGTCGTGTCGCCGTACGCAAGGTTGTGGGTTCCGCGGCGGCGTCCACACCACTGTCGTTCCGCGCACGCGCCCCACACAACAACACCCGGCCACCACGTCAGCACCATGGGCGCGCGCCGGCCGGAAGGATGAGGCCGCCCGGTTCCCGGTGCCGCGGACGTTGGGGCCGGGTCCGCGACGGGCGCCGCGCGTATGGACGGCCGGCCGGTGCGCATCGGACCACCCGCCGCTGCGCCGGCATGGTCTGCCGTTCCTCGCGGCAGGCGCCGGGGGTCAGCAGCGCCCATGTCGCAACCGGAAAACGGGGCCTCCTGCGGCTGGGCCCGATGGCCGACATGGCCAGGGGCACGGCGCTGGAGATCGACCTCGGGGCGTACGCGACGGGGCCGCACGCCAGCCGGCAGGCGTCGGCGCGCCTTCCCGGCACGGATCCGCGGCCCGTGGCGCCATCCGCGCGGCTTCCGCTCCCGCCCCCCGCCGCGCCCCAAGCACGGAGCGAGCAAGCCGCCGGGCCTGGGCGAAAGCCCCCTACGCGCTCCTACCGGCGGCCGCCCGGGCACAGAAGCGGCAGAGCCGCTGCAGGCCCTCCGTCAGCGGCCCGTCGTCGGTGGCCAGCGACACGCGCACGAAGCCCTCGCCGCCGGCCCCGAAGGCGCTCCCCGGGGCGACCGCGACCCCCTCGGCGTCCAGCAGGGCAAGGGCCAGCTCCCGCGAGCTCATCCCCGTATCGCGCACGTCCACCAGGATGTAGAAGGCCCCGCGCGGGGTATAGCGGTAGCGGCCGGCCTGGCGCACGATCTCCACGGCTGCGTTGCGGCGGCGCCGGTAGGCCGCCACCATGCGCTCCACGTCGCCCTCCGCCGCCTCGCCGGTCAGGGCCGCCTCCGCCGCCTTCTGCGTCATCGCGTTGACGCACGACTGCATGGGCTCCTGCAGGCTGGCCATCACGCGGGCGACCGCCACGGGCGCGATCGCGTACCCGAGGCGCCACCCGGTCATCGCGTACGTCTTGCTGACGCCGGAGACCGTGACCACCCGGCCGTCGGTGTCCGCGGCGGCCGCGAAGGCGTGCTCGCCGTCGAAGACGATGCGCTCGTAGATCTCGTCCGACACCACCCAGAGGTCGCGGCGGCGCGCGAAGGCCAGCAGCTCGGCCATCGCCTCGCGCGGGAAGAGCGCCCCCGTCGGGTTGCCCGGGGAGTTGAGGATCAGGACCTTGGTGCGGTCGGTGGTGGCCGCCTCCAGGTCGGCGACGTCCGGCACGAAGGCGCGCTCCTGCCGCAGCGGGTAGGGCACGGGCACGCTGTGCTGCAGGAGCAGCCACTGCACGTAGTTCGGCCAGGACGGGTCGGGCACCAGCACCTCGTCGCCGGGGTCGGCAAGGGCGATCAGGGAGGTGGCCACGGCCGCCACGGCGCCCGGGGTCACCACCACCTGCTCGGCCGTGCACGGCACGCCGCTGCGGCGCTGCATGCTGGCGGCGATGGCCGCGCGCAGCGACGGGATGCCGGCGTTGGAGGTGTAGTGGGTGAAGCCGTCCTGGATGGCGGCGATGGCGGCCTCGCTGACCGCCGCCGGGGTCGCGAAGTTCGGCTCGCCGACCTCGAGGTGGATGGCGTCGGGCCGCTTCCAGGCCGCGTCCATGATCTCGCGCACGCCGTGGGCCGGAAGGCCGGAAGCCGCCGACGCCAAGGGCTTCATGCTAGAATCCCCCCGTGGAGATCAGCCTTCGCGCGCGCGCGCGGGCGCTCCTGCAACGCGGTGCGGCGCGCGGCTGGGACCTGTGCGGACCGCAACACCATCAACAGGCGCGGCGGACGCGCCGTCAGAGGTGGCATCGGCATGTCGGGCTATCTGCGTTACGCGGACCTGATGGCGGCCCTGCGCGAGCTGGGCGGCGGCGCGCGGCTGCTGCGGCTCGGCGTCAGCCGGGAGGGGCGCGACATCCCGCTGGTCTGCTTCGGCCCGGACGACCGGCCGGCGCTGCTGGTCGAGGCGAACACACACGCGGGCGAGGTGACGGGCTCGGCCGCGGCCCTGGAGCTCTGCAGGCGGCTGGCGTCGGCCAGCGACCCGGAGTCCGCGACGGTGCGCGATTCGCGCACCGTCTATGTGGTTCCGAGGCTGGCGGTCGACGGGGCGGAGACCTACCTCACCTCGCCCCAGATGCTGCGCAGCGCGCCGGTGCCGTACCCGTGGCCGGAGGCGCCGGCCGGACTGGTGGCGGAGGATCTCGACGGGGACGGGCTGGTGCGGCTGATGCGGCGCGAGGATCCCCTCGGCGAGTGGCGGGGCGATGCGCGCGACCCCCGGCTGCTGGTGCGGCGGCGGCCGGACGACCGCGGCGGGCCATTTTACCGCGTGAGCCCGGAGGGGCGCTACCGCGACTGGGACGGGCGCGCGGTCGCTGAGTGGTCGAGCCGGTACGGCCTCGACTTCAACCGCAACTACCCGGTGAACTGGCGGCCCGAGGGCAGCCAGCCGGGCGGGGGCGGCTACCCGCTGTCGCAGCCGGAGACGCGCGCCCTGGCCGAGTTCGTGGCGGCGCGGCCGAATCTGTGCGCGCTGTTGTCGCTGCACACGACGGGCGGCGTGATCCTGCGCCCGCCGGCCGAGGGCGGCGACGACCGCCTGGCGGACGGCGACCGGGCGCTGCTGCAGGGCCTGGGCGACGCGGGCCAGCGGCTGACGGCCTTTCCCTGCCGCTCGACCGAGCAGGCGTTCAACACCGGCAGCAGCCGGCCCACGGTCAAGGGCGTCGACGACTGGGCGTACGAGCACCGCGGCCTGATCGCGTACACCATGGAGCTGTGGGATCTCGACGCCCGGGCCGGGGTCGCGGGGTACGCGCAGGTGGGCGTCGGCGGCCTGCTGCGGCGCGACGAGGACGGACTGGCGGAGGACGAACTGGCGCGGCTGCGCTGGAACGACCGGGTCCTCGGCGGCGCCGGGTATGCGCCGTGGCGGCCGTTCCAGCACCCGCAACTGGGGCCGGTGGAGATCGGCGGCTGGGATCCGAAGTTCGTGCGCCAGAACCCGCCCGAGGCGCTGCTGCCGGAGGAGTGCCGGCGCGCGGCCGACTTCGCGCTGTGCATCGCGGCGGCGACGCCGCGGCTCGTCCTGGGCGGGGTGCGGGTCGACGCCGTGGCCGCGGGCACGTACCGCGTGCGCGTCCACGTGCGGAACGAGGGCTATCTGCCGACCTCGGCGACGCGGCAGGCCGTGGCGGCGCGCCTCACGCAGCCCGTGCGCGTGGCGCTGGAGCTGCCGGCCGGCGCGGCGGTGCAGGACGGCCCCGCCGAGCGTGAGATCGGCGAAATCGACGGGTACGGGGGGGCGCGCACGGGGCCGTGGGGCCCGCCGGCCCAGGCCGACAGCGAGCGCTGGGCCGACTTCGTGGTCACGGCCGCGCCCGGCAGCCGGCTGCGGGTGCGGGTCGCGCACGCGCGCGCCGGGACGGTGACGGCCGAGGCGGTGCTGCAGTAAGGCGCGCAGACGGGACGCGGGGTGCGAACCCACGGGTGCGTGACACACGTGGGCTCGCCACGCCCCCGGTTCAGATCCCCTGGGCTCGCGGCGGACGGGGGCGGGATCCACGGCGGACCTGTGCATGGCCAACGGGTGCACGTCCCCACCCTGGCGGCGGACGGGGGCGGGGCCCGCGGCCGCGGGTTCCACGCATGCAGGCGCCACGGGTGCAGGCCCCACGGATGCGGACCCCAGGGTTCGCGGCGGACGGGCGGACGGGTGCCCGACCGACGGCTCCGCCGGCGGCTGCCGGCGGAGCCGCGGTCGGGGCAAGGGGTTCGCGAGCCTTGGGGGTGCCTGGTCCCGGCACGGCGTGAACCGTGATGGTCAAGGCCTCACGCTGACAAAAAGCCCGCCGGCTCGGCTAATCCGCGGGCGGCGCCATCGCGGCGGCGGCCGGCAGCTCGTGGGTCACGCACATCTCGTCCCGGACGATGTCCTGCAGGTGGACCGGGAACACCGCGCCCTCCGCCAGGCGCTGGAACAGGGCCTCCGCCGCTGCCGCGTCCCGCACGTCCAGACCCGCCAGCGCACACTGCTCCATGCCGGGGACATGGGGCTGCGCATGCACGCGGACGGCGAACGTCGCCGCCGCGCCGATCCGGATCCGGACGAGCAGGTACCGGAGGGTCCACCCCTGGCCCTCCTCATCCACCGGGTCCTGCTCGCTGACCGCCAGCACGTCGACGTGATCCGGGCGACGCCGCGACATGCACGCCCACCCCCCGTCAAAACTTGCAGAACCTGGGTACGCCAACGTCTGGGGCGACACCT
>JAJYVM010000139.1 GCA_021792015.1 Bacillota bacterium
ATCCATCAGACCTTCTCCGAGCCAAGCTAGCCGCCCCTTAGGTCCACCGGTCGCGGCCGAGCGGCATGGCGCTGCCGCGTGCATCACGCGGACCTGCCGCCGTCCAGCCCTCCGGGGGCCAGGCGCCGCTCGAGCTCCTCCAGCCGGTCGAGGATGTCCGTGATCCCGCCCTGCGTGTGGGAATCCAGGCGGTCCAGGATGACCTCCGTGTCGTGGTAGGTGTTCTCGGAGCGGGCGTCGGCGGCCAGGCTCTGGACGTTCTGGCCGACCATGATCACGGACAGCAGCACCAGCTGCAGAAACGTCTGCGCGATCCAGGCCACGATGCCCTCGCCGCCGGGCTTCAGCGCCGCCGGCAGCCCCAGGAGGGAGATCGCCGTGAACAGATAGGCGCACCACATCGTCCCCACCATGTTGGTGACAAAGACGGCGATCTTGGCGTTGACGCCATCGGCCTGGCGGATCGCGGCGCTGAGGTTGGGATGCAGGGCCCTATGCAGATGGTCGGCGGTGCGCACGGGCCGGCGCGTCGCCATGGGCATACCTCCGATGTCGTCATCGTGCGCTGCCTTCACCGTAACGCAAGGTACGGGGGCCTGCCGGTCGCCGCACTGGAACTGGACCACATGCCGCGGCCGCTGACCGGTCTAGCGGCGAGCCGCGAACCGGAGATGGCCGCCCGTCTTGGGCGCGCGCCGGCAGGCCGCCACCTCCGCTGCCAGCAGGGCCGCCCATGACGCAGGGTCAGCCTGCAGCGCCGCCAGGCGCGCATCCGGCACGGCCAGCAGGCACTCGGTCGCCAAGAAGGCAAGCGAGTTCAGGCCCACGCCCGTGAGCAGCGACGCCACCCGGGGCAGGGTCATCATATCGGCGGCATGCGGCGAGATCGGCCGGCCCGCGGGGGGTCAGCGTACCGGTTCGCAGCACCGCCCGGATATCGTCGGCGTCCATGCCGTCGTCCGCGGGCGACCAACCGGTGTGCAGCGCCATGTGCAGGGCCCCCAGGGCGCTCATGACCGACCCCAGCACCACCCCGCCCGGCCGCACCACGCGCACCAGCTCGGCCAGGGCCCGACCCGCCACGTCCGGCATGGTAGTTCAGGGAGCGGCCGAGGCAGAGGGCGGCGTCGAAGGCGCCGTCCGCGAGGAAGGGCATCTCCACGTAGCTCGTGCGGTGAAAGGCCTCGACGGGGAATGCGGCCAGGCGCCGGCGCGCCTCCGCCAGCATGACGTCCGACAGGCTCACCAGGATGAGCCGGCAGCCCCGATCCGCAAGCCAGAGCGCGAACCGCCCCGGACCGCTGCCGGCGTCCAGCTCGCGCCGCCGGCCGGCACCCACCGCTCCATGAACCTCAGGATGACGTGGAGCTGGACCCGGCCGAGCGGCCGCTCGAACCGGGCCCATTCACGCTCGCCATGGGCATTGTAGAACGCGCGCACGGCCGCCGGGTCATAACCCGGAAAGGCAGGCCTCCGCCGCCGCGCACGCCTGCCGCAAAGCCGCGGCGACCGCGTTGCGCCCGCGCACCAGGTCCACGGCCAGGAACTTGGCCTCGTCGCTGCCCGGATCCAGGCCCTCCAGGCGCCTCGCGGGCCGCAGCGGCGGCAGAAACCCTGTCTCCAGGGCGGCATCGTGGGCGAAGGGGCCCGCCGCCGTGTACCCGACGGGGATCAGGGCATGGCCCAGGGCCTGGTAGCAGGCGTTGATGGCGGGCGCCGCCGCGTCCCCGGCCCGGCCGGCCGCCTCCATGAGCCGCCGGCAGAGCCCCTCCAGCCTTGTCGCCTCCTCAACGACCGGGCCGAGGTCGACCACCCCGCCGGCCTGCCGGGCCGCCAGCTCGATGCCGGCGCGCAGGTCCGCGGCGCTGGCGGCGTAGTCCAGCGGGAGCACGGCCTCCTCGCACAGGCGCCCGATCACGCGCGCGAAGATCTTGGCGTCGCGGACCAGCCGCACGGGGTCGATCTTGTCCAGGGTGTCGTGGGGGGTGTGCCACCACCAACCCAGGCTGTGATCCCTCTGGCGCGAGACGGACCCCAGGAGCGACGGGATGCCGAGGCCCCAGAAGGACTGGTCGGAGTTGCGCCCGACGCGGTGGGCGTCGAGCTGCGCGTCCGCCACCTCGCGGACGGCGTCGACCGCGACCTGGGCCGTCTCCGGCATGGAGTTGGTGCCGAAGTCGTCGGCGTCGACCGCGCCCACCGAGTCGATGTTGACATGGATGGCGCAGCCCGCGCGCAGGTCGGCCCAGTGGCTGTCGGCGTACCAGGCCGAGGACGAGTACCGCCCGTGGGAGTGACCGGACCAGAAGGCGATCCTGAGGGCGCGGCGCATGGCGCCGCGCCGCGCAGACATCAGCCGGGCGACCTCGAGCATCGTGGCGTTGGCGCTGCCGTTGTCCATGGCGCCGACGTACCAGCTGTCCAGGTGCCCCGAGAACAGCACGTACTTGCCCGGCTCGGCCTGCGGGTGGCCGGCGGCCAGATCGCCGACGACGATGGGCGTCTTCGTCCAGCCCGTCTCGACGGCGGCGGTGAAGGCGACCTCCACGCGGCCGGCCTGGCAGAGGGCGCGCAGGGCCTCGCCGTCGGCCTGGTGCACGGACAGCAGGTGGGCGTGGGGCAGCTCGCCCATGGTGCTGTGCGAGGGGTTGCCCCACACCGGCGAGCAGCACATCTCGTGGGCATGGCGACCGCTGATGGCGACGATGCCGAGGGCGCCCGCACGCGTGGCGTTCACGGCGTGCTGCGGGGTGGCGCGCCCCTCGACGAGCGCCATCTTGCCGGCCGCCCCCGCCGCGGCGTAGTCGGCGAGGCTCCCCCGGCCGGCGTACACGAGCTCGGCCGTCACACCGCCGGGCGAGGTCGGCCTGCCCATGGAGTGGGTGATGCAGAACAGCTCCTGCGCCCTGGGGCTCGTCACGCGCAGGGTGGCGGGGCCGGGCAGGCTGATGTAGGCGTCGTGCAGGATCACCTGCGTCATGAGGCCCAGGGCGCGCAGCTCGCCGGCCACGTACTCGGCGGCGCTCCGCTCGTCGGCGCTGCCTGAAAGCCGCGTCCACTGGGCGATGGCCGTGTTGTACCGCGTGAGGGTCTCCGCGGAGACGGCGTCGAGATCGACCATGCGGACTCCCCCTTTGGATGCGTCCTTGGGAGGGACGCGCGTGGGGCAGGGCATTGCGGCGGCACGGCGGCGCGGCAGCACCACGGCGGCACGGCGGCACGGCACCGCTGCGTCGGCACGATGCGGCGCCACGATGCCCGGTCGGCCTGCCTGCCGGCGGGCACGGACGGCGGCCGACGCGACGGCCGTGACCGTCCGGGGCAGCCGCGGCGGGAGCACCGCAGTCGCCGGGCGTCGACACCGCCAACGCCCGCCGTGGGACCGCCCCCATGCGGACTTTCACACCGGGCGCGCAGCGCTCAACACCACCCGGCACGGCTCCCCTGCCGCCCCACGCGCGCCAAACCGGCCGCCATCCCGCCCCGGACCGCCGCAACGGCGTCGGGACAGGGCTACGCGCGCTCGAACTTGCGCATGCCGCGGGCCCCGGCCGGCACGCCGTCGCGGAAGATCGTCCAGGCGACCTCCCCCACGTAGATCGCCCCGTGGGAGTCGCCGGCGATGCCGTGGGCGGCGTTCAGCACGCCCTCGCCGAACGTCCAGCGCGCGCCGCCGTCCCCATCGAAGACGCTGACGCGCGCCGGCGCGGACGGCCCGTTCCCCAGCTCGGACACGAAGATCTCCCCGCCGGGGGCGACGTACAGATCCGTGGGCCGGCGCAGGCCTGTCCACTGCGCCAGGAAGGCCCCGTCGCCCGTGAACACCTGCACGCGGTCGTTCTGGCGGTCCGCGACATACACGCGGCCGTCCGCCCCCACGGCCACGCCGTGCGGCAGGTTGAACTGGCCCGGCTCGGTCCCGGGCTCGCCCCAGGAGAACTTCAGGCGCCCGTCCGGCGCGAAGCAGTGCACGCGCGCGTTGCCGTACCCGTCGCTGACGTACAGGTCGCCGTTCGGCGCGACCGCGAGGTCGGTCGGGTAGTTGAAGGGACCGGCGCCGTGCTTCACGGTGCGGTAGTCGTTCTTGACGGCGCCCGTGTCGGACGGCTGGCCGGGCGTGCCCAGCGTCAGCAGGAGCCGGCCCTCGGGCGTGTAGCGGTAGATCGCGTGGCCCGCGTCGTCGTCGAGGTAGAGGGACCCGTCGGGCCCGGCGGCGATGGCGTGCGGCCGGGTGAAGCGGCCCTCGCCCCAAAAGCCGCGGAAGGCGCCCGCGGCGTCCAGCGCCAGCACAGGGCGCGGGTGGCGGGCGAAGGCGAAGACCCGGTCCTCGGCGTCGACGGCGACGCCGGGCACGTCGTGCAGATCCCATCCCTCGGGCAGCCGTGGCCATTCGGGGACGAAGCGGTAGGTGGCGGCCAACGTTACGGCACCCCCTCCCTGCCCGCCATTCGCGCTCCGGGGCGCGAGCCCTCCCGCCCCGCGTGTGGTGGGCGCCACAGGCGGCTGTTATCATGTGTTCCAACGGGAGGGAAGCCTTTGTTCACGCGCAGCGGGCCGGGTGCCACCGACGTGGCCCTGCTCGTGCTCCGAATCGCCGTCGGCCTGGTCTTCATCGTCTATGGATTCGCCAAGGTCTCGCACCTGCCCGGCACCGCCGCGCTCTGGACGCGGCTGCACCTGCCGGCGCCCGCCATCATGGGCCCCGTGCAGGGCGTGGTGGAGTTTCTGGGCGGCATCCTCGTCGTCCTCGGCCTGCTGACGCGCCCCGTCGCCGTGCTCCTCGCCCTCGACATGGTGGGCGCCCTGGTGCTCGTCCGCATCCCGCACGGCGCCTTTCAGGGCGGCTACGCCCTGGAGTGGCAGGCCTGCATGATCGCGGTGGCGCTCGCGCTCGCCGGGGCCGGCGCCTTCTCCCTGGACCGGCTGCTGCGGCGTGGCGCCGTCCGCCACCCGCTCGTGAGCTAGCCTTGGCCCGTCCCGCCGGGGTACGCTGATTTCCGGGGGGGCGTTGGCAGGTGCCGCACGAATCCTACGCGACGAGGTTCGGGTTGCGACCCATGGCCCACGGGCGGCGGGGGATGGTGGCGACGGCCAACCCCCTGGCCTCCCTGGCCGGGGTGCGGATGCTGGCGGCCGGCGGCAACGCCGTCGATGCCATCGTGGCCGCGGCGGCGGCCATCGGCGTGGTCGAACCGTACATGTCCGGCCTCGCCGGGTGCGGAACGGCCATGGTGACGCCGCCGGGCGGACGGCCGCGCGCGCTGGTGTTTTTGGGCGTCGCGCCAACCGGCGCGACGTCGGACCGGTTCCCGGGCGGCCCGCCGGACGGGGGCTACGCCTCGCCGGCCGTGCCGGGCAACCTGGCCGGCTGGACGCGCCTGCTGGCGGAGTACGGCACCCGGCCCCTGGCGGAGGTCCTCGGCCCGGCCATCGAGCTGGCCGAGGGCGGGATCCCCGTGACGCCGTTCGACCGCCTCCAGATGCAGGACGCGCCCGCGCGCCTCTCCCCGGAGGCCGCCGCCAACTATCTCCACGACGGCCGCGTACCCGAACCCGGCGCCATCCTGCGCCAGCCGGACCTCGCGGCGAGCTTTCGCGCCATTGCCGCCGACGGGCCGGGCTTCCTCTACGGCGGTCCGCTGGGCCAGCGCCTGGCCGCCCTGATGCGGGAGCGCGGCGGCCTGATCACGGAGGACGACCTGCGGGCGTACCCCGAGCGGGTGCGATGGGTCGAGCCGATCAGGGCCGACTACCGCGGCGTGAGCGTCTACGCCCCGCCGCCGCCGACCAGCGCCGTGCAGGTCCTGGAGGCGCTGCGCATCGTGGAGGGGTTCGATCTGGGCGAGCACCTGGGCCCCCGGCACATCGCCCTGCTGGCGGAGGCCGTGCGGCTGGCGCGGGTGGACACCGACCGGTACGTCGGCGACCCCGACCGCGTGCCCTCGCACGTGGCGCAGGTGCTGTCGGATGCCCACGTGGCCGAGCTGCGCGCGCAGGTCGGGCGGGAGCGCGGCGGATCCGGCGGCCTCGCGGACGGCGACTCCGGCGCGGCCTACGGCTCGACGACCCACCTGGCGGCGGTGGACGGCAATGGCCTGGCCGTCAACATCACGCACAGCCTGGGCAGCGTGTTCGGCAGCGGCGTGGTCGTGCCCGGCACGGGCGTCTGCCTGAACAACGCCCTGCACTGGTTTTCCATGAAGCCCGGGCATCCGAACGAGGTCGCCCCCGGCAAGATGCACGAGTGGCCGATCGCCCCGATCCAGCTGCACCGTGACGGCGCCTTCTGGGCGACCGTCGGCACGCCCGGCTCCTTCGGGATCCTGGCCACCACGGCCCAGGTCGTGGTCAACCTGGTCGACTTCGGCCTCAACGTGCAGGACGCGGTCGGCGCGCCCCGCTTCCGCTGGGCCGACGACGTGGGCAACGCGCTGCCGGCCGACCGGATCATGATGGAGGCGCGCTTCCCGGAGGCGACACGGCAGGCCATGGCCGCCCGCGGCTACACGGTCGAGCCGCTGGGCGACTGGTCGATGCGCGTGGGCGGCTGCCAGGCCATCGTGCGCGACCCGGCCAGCGGCTGGCTGGCCGGCGCCGGCGACCCGCGCCGCAACGGGTACGCGATCGGCTGGTAGCGGGGGCCGGCCGATGGTGCGGTGATGCCGTCCACCACGGCATCACCGCCGCCTGAATCGAGGGTCGCGCCGCCGCCGGCCACCGCCGGAAGCCGGGACACGACGGTGGATGCGGCTCATCCGTTCACCTGCGTCCGAAGCGCGCCCCGGCCGGCTGTCTGCAGCAGAGTCCCCCATGCCGTCCGCTGGCCGGCACCACGCAGGATGAAAAAGCCGGCTGGCTCAGATCGCGTCCAAGGGCGCGGGGGCTGTAGCTGAGGTCGTTGCTTCGCTGCTACGGCGCAGCCACGGACGCTGTGCGGCACCATATGGACTTGGCCCGTAAAACAACCTTGTGAAGCACCGCTTGGAGCACCACGGCGGTCAACGATCGCGGTCCCGCGCCCCCCTGGATGCACGGCTCTTCGGCATCGTTCAGTGTGGGCTCCGCAGACGTCATGCACCGCCTCGTCTATCCGCCAAGGTCCGCCCTTACGACCGCGGATCACAGCGCTCGCTCGCGGCCTGATGCATCCAGGCCCTCGGTCAGCTTGGGGGGATGCAGACCTCCATCATCGAGCGCATGAACGAGGTGCGCTCCGCGAGGTCCATCTCGCCGAAGACGTGCCCCATCATCTCCTGCATCATCGTGCGCGCGTCGTCCGGAGACATCTTTTCCATCATCCGGCCCATCATCGTCGACATCATGCGCTCCATCATATCGGGCACGAAAGCCGCCCCCTTATCGCTCGAGGCTGCGCCGCATCTCCTCGAACTGCTCCCGCGTGATCTCGCCGGCGGCGTAGCGTCTCCTCACGATGTCCAGGGCATCGCCGCCGCCAGGGCGAGCAACCGTGTGGCCGCATGCGCCGCCCCCCATGAAGGACCGCATGGTCAGGACAGCGACGACCATGAAGCCCAGCATGATGAGCGGGAAGATCCACCAGCCACCCCAGAGCACCGGACCGTAGGGCATGATTCGACCCCCTGTCTAGCTCTTGTCCGAGCTCCGCATCCAGGCCGCGAACTCGCTGACGATCTGCCAGATCGCCGGGTTGACCAGTCAGTAGAAGGTGAAGGCGCCTCGGCGTTCGGCGCGGGCAAAGCCGCGGTCGCGCAGGATGCGCAGGTGGTGCGAGACCAGAGGCTGCGGCAGACCGACCTGGACCACGATGTCACTCACGGAGCGGCAGTCCGCGGTCAGGGCCTGGAGAATGCGCAGACGCGCCGGCTCGCCGAGGGTTTGGAATCCCTCCGCGATGCGTTCGAACTCCAGCACTCGGATTGCACCGGCACTGATCTTCATAGCGACATCAACATATCGCCATATCGACGTCGCCGTCAAGCACAGTGCATTTGTCCGGTCGCCTGGTCGGAGGCGCCGGCTGCTGCCAGCAGAAACGCCGACCGGTCGGGCGACGCCCCTCGGCGCCGTTCCAACCCGCCGATCACTACCTGTCGGACTTGTGCGCCGAGCCCGTGTGCGGTCTGCCGCCGCAGGGGGTCACTCGGCCGGCTTGCTGCGCTCGCCCTTCTCGCCCTGAACACGCTCCAGCCGCGCCACCACGTCTGCCAACTCCTGCTCGAGGTCGCGCTGATGCTCCTTCAGGACGGCCTCCTTGTCAGGTTGGAACCGCGCCCCCGGCATGGGGCAGCAGCCACCTCCGCGGAACGCTTCGACCCATCACGGTCTTCACCCCCTTCCCTCATAAAGGGCCAGGAGACGGTCCACCATGTCGCGGACGCCCCGCAACTCTGGAACGACGGCGTCCAGGTAGCTGGTGCCGGCCGCTGCCAGCGTGTAAACCCGCCGTCCCGGGCCGTCGCCGTCGGCGTCCCAGCGCGAGGAGACCAGGCCGGCCACCTCCAGACGCCGCAGGGCCCGGTGGAGATTGCCGAAGTCGACCTCGGGGATGAGCCCGGAAAAAGCCAGCTCGTCGCGCAGCGCATACCCGTACAGCGGCCCCCGGCGAAGCAGCAACAGGATGCAGGGGACGGTGAACTGTTGGCGCCGACATTGCGTGTCGCGGGTTGCCAGGATTACGTGTCAACCTTCCACGCACCGGTGCCGACCCTGGTCGCCGAGCCTCCGGCGCCACCGTGCGGAGGCGGCTGACGGCCATCAAGTGGCCGCCAGGCATGAGACCAGCCTACGGCGGCGCCCCTCGGCAACCACGGCTTCGCGAGTCGGCACGCACCCCTGTGGACGGCGACACCCAATGTCAGCAACACCCCCGTCGATCGCGACGCGCTATTCCGTCGCCAACACCTGTCGAACA
>JAJYVM010000140.1 GCA_021792015.1 Bacillota bacterium
GGCCCTGCTACGGATTGAGTCCGCGTGGGCAGGCGAGCCGGTCATGAGGTGATCGGCTGAGGTCGCGTGGGCTCCGGGCGCAGCGGAGCGCCGATGCGGCGATGGCTGCGGCGACCTCGGCGGCGACGGAGGCCGGGCGGCGGAGTCGGCCAGCGGTCAAGGAGCCGGCGGCCTGGAGCAGCCGGCTCCTTGGTGTGCGCGGGAGGTTTGGGAGGAGGCGCTCAGGCGTGAGATTGCGGACGGGCAACGGCTCGGTGTACTTCATCGTCTTCGGGCTGGTGGCGGCGATCGCCGCGGCCTGGTGGACCTGGTCGGCGCAGCAGGCCGTCCACCGCACCGTGGATGTGGTGGTGGCGACGCGGGATGTTCCGCCGCTGCAGGCCATCATGCCCGGCGATGTGGCGGTGATGCCCGTGCCCATCCAGGCCGTCCCGGCCGATGCGCTGCGGGACGGCGCCGCCACGGTGGGGCGCTACGTGCGCTTTGGCCTGCTGAGCGGGCAGGTGGTGCAAAGCGCCAATCTGGCCGCCGGGCCAACCGGGTCCAGCCAGACCGACGCCCAGCTGACCGCCGTCGCCGGCGGCTCGGCGGACGAGCGGGCCGTGACGGTGCCGCTTCAGGCCGAGACGGGGCTGGATTTGCCGCAGCCCGGCGATCACGTGGACCTGTTGGCCGTGGTCAAGGGCCAGGGCTCCTCCCAGGCGCGGGTGCTGGCATCGGATGTGCCGGTGCTGGACCGCTTCGCCATCGGCGCGGTGTCGACGGGTCCGAGCATCACGGGCACGGGGCAGCCTGCCCTGCAGCAGGGCGCGCTGGTCCTGGAGCTGACGGTGGCCCAGGCCCAGCAGGTGGCGCTGGCCGAGACCACGGGTTCCATCCAGGTCCTGCTCGACCCGCTGGGGCTGAAGATCTCTGCTGCGCCACCGCCGCTGGATGCGGCGCAGTGGTTCAGCTCGGGAGGAAGCTAGCGTGGGGGCGATCAGCAACCTCCTCGGCCATCCCATGGCGCTGGTCCTGCTCGAGGACGACGTCGACCTCCAGCAGGAGTTGCAGCGCACGGTCGATCGGGCCTCGGATGACCTGATCCTTCTCAGCTACACCTCCCAGGAGTCGGAGGTCGTCCGCCTTTGCCGCGACAACGCCGCCGACCTGGTGCTGGTGGACGAGAGCCTGCCGCGGCGCCCCTGGACGGCTGTCGTCGAGGAGCTGCGGGCCGGCTGCCCCGAGGCGCGCGTCGTGCTGATGACCGAGCGGCCGTCCAAGCCGCTGCTGGACGAGGCCCTGGATCACGGCGCGCGCCACATCATCCGCAAGGGCCTCGGCGCCGAGGACCTGGTGGCCGCCATCAAGGACGTGCTGGACGACGAGCGGCGCCAGCGCCTGCGCCTGGAGCAGCTGGGGGCCGCAGACGGCGCCGGCGCCCAGGGCCGGCAGATCTTGCAGCGGGCCGGGGCAGGGCCCGCGCAGGGCCAGGTGATCGCCCTCGGCTCGGGCATCGCCGGGGGTACCGGCAAGACGACCGCGGCCGTCAACATCGCCGTGTGGCTTGCGGGCAATCCCTTCCGGCGCTTCAGCGTGTCCGTCTGCGACCTGGAGAAGGACGTGGGCTCGGTGAGCAGCCTGTTCCCGGCCACCCCGCCGCAGCCCTCGATCCTGGAGTGGTCGGATTACGCCGGCTCCCCGGCCATCCCGCCGGAGGTGCTGGCGGCCAAGGTGCGGCGCGATACCGAGGCATGGCGGCGCTATCACCTCTCGCTGGTGTTCGGCGCCTGCGACCTCGAGCGCGAGGCCCAGGTGAGCGAGGACCTGGTCAGGACGGTGCTGGTGTCGCTCCGGCTCCAGCACCAGTTCGTGGTCGTGGACCTGCCGGCCGACCTGACCGACGGCGCCGTGGGGGCGATCGAGCAGGCAAGCAAGGTCCTGTGGCTGATCCGGGATTACCAGGCCGACCTGACGCGCACCAGCCGGGCGTTCACCAAGCTCCGTCAACTCGGGGTGGACACGACCCGCATCCAGGTCGTGATCAGCCGGGTCGAGCCGCGCGGGCACCTGCAGTTCACGCCGCGCCAGGTGCGGGAGACCCTCGGCGCGGTGCTGATGCCCTACGCCATCCCCGAGGAGTCCAGGCTGCGGGCCTGGGCGCGGGCGTACAAGTTCGCGGCCATGGTGGACCAGTCCGGGCCGTACATGAACGCGCTGCGCAAGATCCTGGAGGAGATCCAGCCGGGGACGGGCTACCCGAGCCAGCCGGCCGCGGCCGGGCGGCAGGGTGGCTTCGGAATCTTCCGGCGCCGGGTGCGGGAGGTGGGGTAGGTGGCGGATTGGATGCGCCGGCGGCGGCAGCTGCTGGAGCGGGCCGAGGCGGAGGCGGCCGCCGAGCAGGCACAGGCCGATGATGCCGCCCGTGAGCAGCTGCTGCGGGCAGGCTTTTGTTCCCGCGAGCTGGCCGCTGGCCTTGCGGATGCGGCCGGAGCCGCGGAGGCCTGCGCCCCTCTGCCCGTGGGGGCGGCTTCCACGCCCGAGCTGGCGGGGCCGTCCGCTGCCGAGGGTGGCGCGGGGCCCGGCGAGGCGCTGGCCGCGGCCGGCTCTGCCGCCAAGAGGCCCCCGGCAGCCGGCCGCGGCGCCCGGCAGGCGGGTGCCGCTGGCCATGCCGGTGGCAAGGCCGAGCCGCGCGGCGGCGAGGATGCCTGGGCCGGCGCCGCGCGGCGGGCCGGCGTCCAGGCTAAAGCCCCCGAGCAACGGCTGCGCTTTTGGACGGAGGAGTCGTCCCCGGAGGACGAGGAGGACCGGGAGCTCCTCCGGCAGATCCGCAGGCGCGTGTTCGACCAGAGCGAGGCCTTGGCCGAGCGCGAGCGGGAGGCCCTGGCCCGGCAGCTCGCCACGGAGATGGCGGGCAAGCTTCCATCCCGGCCACGGCAGGAGCGCATCGTCGCCGAGGTGCTGTCCACCCTGGGCGGGCGCCTGGGGCCGCTGGAGCCGCTGGTGGCGGATGGATCCGTCTCGGAGATCCTGGTCAACGCGCCGGACGAGGTCTGGGTCGAGCGCCGGGGCCACCTGGAGCGGCAGCGGCTGGCCTTTCGCGGCGACCGCGAGGTGCGGGCGCTGGTGGAGGGCGTCGCAGCCTGGGCGGGCCGCAAGTTCGACTGGTCCAGCCCGGTGCTGGACTGCCATCTGCAGGACGGCTCGCGCCTGGCGGCCGTGCGCTGGCCGGTGGCGCTGCGCGGCACGGCGGTGTCGATCCGCAAGTTCCCCCTGATGCCGTCCTGGGACGACCTGGTCCGGATGGGTGCGCTGCCGCCGCGGGGCCGGGAGATGTCGCCCAGCTTTCTGCGGGCGGAGCCCTATCCGGGCGATGTGGACGTGGGGGACTTCCTTGCGTGGGCGCTGCGGCGGCGGGTCAACCTGGTGATCTGCGGCGGCACCAGCTCGGGCAAGACCACCTTCCTCAACGCCCTCATGGGCCTGGTGGCACCCGGCCACCGGGTCGTGATCATCGAGGACTCGGCGGAGCTGCAGCCGCCGGGCAGCACGCACGTGGTGCATCTGGAGCGGCGGCCGCCAAACCTGGAGGGCACGGGCGAGGTCAGCCTGTGGGCGCTGCTGGTGGCTTCGCTGCGGCTCCGGCCGGACATCATCGTCGTGGGCGAGTGCCGCAAGAACGAGACGGCCGTCATGCTGGAGGCCATGACGACGGGCCACCCCGGCTCGATGACGACGGTGCACGCCGACTCGCCGCTGGATGCCCTGCGCCGGATGGTGCGCATGGTGCGCCAGGACCAGCCGGAGATGCCGGGCGCGGAGCTGCGGGAATACATCGCCTCCGCCGTGCAGCTGATCGTGCACTTCCGGCGCGACGAATCCCACGCCTCCGGGCTCCGCCTGGTGGAGCGCCTGACCGCCGTGGAGGGCGTCGACGGGGCGGGCCAGTTTGTTTGCTCCGACCTCTACCGCTGGCAGGACGGGCGCTTCCGCTGGACGGGGCACATACCGGCGTGGGCGGCTGAGCAGGAGGTGGCCTGAATTGAACCTGGTCGTGGCCATGGTGGCGGGCCTGGGCGTGCTGGCGCTGGCCCTGGGGATCTGGGAGCTGGCGGGCGAAGCGGCGCGGGGGCCGGCGCTGGCGGTGGCCGAGGCGACGGGCGCGAGGGCCGGGGTCGGGCCGGAGCTTGCCCGTCGGCCCCGGCCGGGGCGGCAGCCCCTGCCGTGGCCGCTGCGCTACGTGGAGCGCCGGGCGAAGACCGCCGGCGTGGAGTGGGACCTGGCGACGGTGGCGGCGCTGATCGCCGGCAGCGGCCTTGCCGGCGCGGCGGCCATCTACCTGGCGACGGGCGTGCTCTGGATGACCGTGCTCGCCGGCTGTGCGGGGTTCTGGGCCCCGATCTGGCAGCTCGGCCGCCTCACGGCCCGGCGCAGCCAGCAGGTGCTGCGCCAGCTGGACCAGGTGTGCACCGAGCTGATCCAGGCCATGTCGGGCGGGCAGGACCTCTACGGGGCGCTGTTGCAGCAGGCGCAGCGGGCCCCGGACCCGGTCGGCCACGAGCTGGCCCGGATCATGCAGCGCGTGCGGCAGGGCGAGCCCCTGCCCGATGCGATCGCGGAGCTTTCCGAGCGCATCGCCCTGCAGGAGGCACGGCTGTTCAGCGTCGGCGTGCGCCTGGCGCTGGATGCGGGCACGCGCATCGTGCCGGTGCTGGAATCCATCCAGCGCTCGCTGCGCGGGCGGCGCGAGATGCAGGGCCTGGTCCGGGAGCTGTCGGTGCGCAACGAGAAGCAGTCGGTGATCCTGCTGGTCGTGCCGCTGGTCATGCTGCTGGCGATGCGGGTGGAGGCGCCCGCGTACCTGGCGCCCCTGCTTGCCACCGCCACCGGGCAGATGGTGCTGGTGGCGGATGTGCTCTGGATGCTGTTTGGGATGCGCCTGGTCCGCTCCTTCTTCTCCGGGACCCCCCTGGCCTGAATCCGGCCTCAATCCGGGAGGCGTAAGCCATGTCCATCGCAGCCGAGCCGGCGCCGGCCGCGGCGCTGGCGGCCTTCGGCGTGCTCCTGGTCGTGTTCGGACTGTGGCTCCGGGCCCAGGCATCCCTGGGCGCAGCGGCGCTGGCGGTCGCCCAGGCCCGCGGGCAGTTCGCCCCGGAGATCTTCCACCGGCGCCGCGCGCAGGAGGCCGTCCGCCACGGCCTGGGTCAGCTGGCGGCCCTGCTCGGTCCCCTGGCCCGTCCGCTCGGCAGCTCGACGGTCAGGGACCGGCTGGCCTGGCTCGGCTCGGAGGAGCTGCCCGAGCAGTTTCTGGCCCGCCAGGTGCTGATGGCCGGGGCGGGGCTGGCCATCGGCGTCGCGCTGCCGGTGCTCGGCGGCTATGGCACCGCGGCGGTCCTGCTCGGCCCGCTGGCGGCGGCCCTGCTCTGGTGGCTGCCGGTGCAGGACCTGGAGGCGCGTTGCCGGGCGGTGCGGCGTAGCCTCGGCCGCGAGGCCCTCGGCTGGGCGGACTTCCTGACGGCGGCGGTCCAGGCGGGCCTTCCGCTGGAGGGCGCCATCGAGCGCCTGGCGGCCGAACTCCCCGGCCGGCTGCCGCAGATGGTTGCGCGGGCCGTGCGCGAGTCCTCGCTGACGGCCGAGCCCCTCGACCTCTGCCTGGCCGCGGCGGCGGCCGAGATCGACGAGCCGCACGTCGCCAGCGTGCTGGGCGCCATCGTGCAGGCCCGCCAGACCGGGGGCGACCTGGCCGGGCCGCTGCAGGGCCTGGTGGGGGCGCTCCGGCAGGAGCGCCAGCAGCAGCTGCGCACGGCGGCCCGGGGCCGCAGCACCCTCGGCTCGCTGCCCCTGATCTTCGTGATGCTGCCGGGGGTCATGCTGCCCCTGGCCTACGTCGTGTTCGCCCAGTTCCGCGGCATCGGCTTCTGAGCCGGGAAGGGGGTGGAAGGGCTCCGCGGAGTCCAGGAAGGGGGGTGAGCACATGAGGGGGTACCTGCTGCGCTTTGTTGGCGAGCAGCGCGCGGAGGGCACGAGCACGGGCGCGCTGCGCATCGCCGTCTGGGTGGTGGTGGCGCTGGGGATCCTGGGCATCGTCGGCCCGAAGATCTACAGCGCCGCCACGCAGTCGAGCACCTGCCTGAACGCCGCCGCCGGCGCGTCGACCACGGGTTTTCAGACCAACGGCGGCACGCCGGGCTGCTGAGGATCCGCTAGCGGTGCCAAGGGGGAGGCCCTGAGCGGGCCCTTGCGCCAGGGACCTCCCCCCCTTTCATGGGAGGGATCTACGTTGATGCTGCTTTGGCGCTTTCTGCGGGAGCGGCGCGGTGAGGGGACGGCGACGCACGCGATCTTGATGGCCGTGGGCGCGGTGATCGCCGTGGCGGTGCTCGGCATCGTCGGCAGGGCGCTGGTCGGCTACTTCAGCCACTTCAGCCAGTGCCTGAACGGGTGCTAGCCATGGCCGCGCTTTTCTGGGTGCGCTGGGGGGCGCTGCTCGGCCTGGCGCTGGCCGTGGCCGGATGGGATCTCCGCCGGCGGCTCATCCCCAACGCGGTCGTGGCCGCCGGCCTTGGGGCCGGCCTGGTCCTGGCCGTACTGGCGGGCGGGCCGGCGCTGGTCGCGGCCGGGCTGGGCGCCGCGGTCTTGGGCGGGCCGATGGTGCTGCTGTGGCTAGCTGGCGCGGCCGCGGGCGGGCAGGGGCTGGTGGGCGCCGGCGATGCCAAGGCCGCCCTGGCCCTGGGCGCGCTCCTTGGCATGCCGGATGCGCTGGCCGGGCTCTTTTGGGGCGCGGCGGCGGGGGCGCTGCTGGCGCTGGCGGCCGTGGGTCGCGGGCTCTGGCGCGGCCGCGGCCCGATCCTGGCCGCGCTGCGCCGGGACGGCGGTTGGGGGTGCCTGTGCGCCATCCTGGCCGATCCGGTGTGGGGCCAGGGCATCCCGTACGGGGCGGCGCTGTCCGCCGGGGCCGTGGTGGCGGCGCTGCTTGTGCGCTAGGCGGGAGGGGGAGTCCGGGATGCTGGCACGGTTTGTGCGCGAGCTCTCCGGTCAGGCGGCGGTGGTCGAGACGGTGATCATGCTGATCATGCTGATCGCCTTCTTCGGTGGCTTTTCGGCCTACGCCGTCGCCACGCACGCGCGGGCAGTCGTCATCGGTGCCGCGACCGTCGCCGGGCGCGCCGCCTCCATCCAGTGCGGGCAAGGCGCGCCCGGCTGGCAGGCGGATGCGACGGCTGTGGCGGAGGCCGCCCTGCGGGCGGGGGGCCTCCAGCTGGGTGCCTCCCAGTCCGGCAGCACCCAGCCCGGCGCCTGGTCCGTGAGCTTTCAGGGCAGCTGCACGGCCGGCTCCCAGGTGTCGGTGACGGTCAGCTACAACCAGCTCGACCTGTTCCCGTTCGTGGCGCCGCTGCTCGGCCAAGGCGCCGCGGCGGGCTGGAGCTTTGATCTTGCGAGCACGGCCGTGTATCCGGTTGAGTAGGGGCCTTGGCGAGCAGCGGGGGCAGGTCCTGCCGCTTGGGGTGATCATGGTGATCGTCCTGCTCCTGGCCGCGCTGCCCGTGCTCTCGGCCGGGTGGCTGCTCGGCACGCGCTCGGCGGTGCAGCGGGCGGCGGACGCGGCGGCCCTGGCCGGGGCCGGGCGGGCCCTCATCGCCAAGCAGGTCGATGCCCGCGGCAACACCTACTGCGAGAGCCTGGCCGTGGATCCGGTCAACGCGCCGAGCGCGGCCGCCGCCTACTGGGCCGAGAACACCGCGGCCATCCCGAGCCTTCAGACAACGGACTTTCTGGCCCTGCCGGCCGGGCCGACCCTCACCGTGCAGGCCACGGTCAGCGCCCCGGGCGGGGGTCTGGAGCTCTTCGGCCAAGGCACCGTCACCTGGACGGTGACGGCCGAGGCCGAGCTTCAGCAGCCGCCGGGGGTGGCGGCCTGCTGAGCGGGCGCCGCCTCGCCCGAGGCGATCCCCGCGGCGCAGGGGCCGCAGATGAACTTGCCGCCGTAGGGGCGGAGATGATCTGCGCGCCCGCAGAAGACGCAGGCCGGCCGCTCGCAGAGCAGGACCAGGCGGTCGCCGTCGACGGCAAAGGCCAGGGGGCTGCCCGGGCCGAGCCCGAGCCGGCTGCGCAGGCCCTTGGGGATGACGATGCGGCCGAGGTCGTCGACCCGCCGCACGATGCCCGTCGAATCCATCTCCGCGCCCCCCGCAGCCATACTCTGCCACCGGCATGTGAAGGCCCTGCAAAGACCGCCCGCCGCCCGCGGGCGGCAGGGCCGGAGGCCCCCACTCGGCTCCGACCGGGAGTGAGCTCAATTGAAGGCACCCATGCTCGTGGGAGTGCGGGCGGCCCTCGGTGCCGGGGTGCTGGCCCTGGCCCTGCTCGGCCTGGGCAGCCGCGCCCTGGCCGCCGCGCCGACGGTGGCGCTGACCACCATCGCCGGGGGCGGCGGCAATCCCACCGATGCCACCGCCACCCTCTACGCCGACGGGTTCGACCTGGCCTGGTCCGGCGGCTCGCAGGAGTGGCAGACCGTCTACGTCAGGGACGTGGCCAGCAACGCCACGGTCGCCGTCTGCCCGGGCACCAACTGCACCGTGACCGCCTGGTACAACAGCTACGTGCAGGCCGCCTTCGTCACGGGCCTGCTGCCCAATACGACGTACAGCGTGTACGTCCTCAATTACAACAACTTCAACTACGGTCCCGGCGGCGATGATCTGTCGCCGGATCTCACCACCGGGCCGGCGGTCGGCGCCCTCAGCCTGAGCGGCCCCAGCGGCTACCCGCCGGCCAACGCCGACCAAATCGACCTGACGGTGGCCTCGGACACCGTCGAGCCAAGCGTGACCTGGACCATCACGCAGGAGCAGCTCGGCCCCGGCGGCGGCCAGGTGGCGCTATCCTCGTGCCCCTCCGGCGGAAGCCTC
>JAJYVM010000141.1 GCA_021792015.1 Bacillota bacterium
GCGTGCTGCCCCGCCGAACGGCGATCGGCATCATGGCGGGCCAGACGGGAGACCTGGCACGCGGCTGACGGCATCCACCTCGAACCCCGTGTGCAGCGGAAGCGTGGGGATCTCCGCGGCCCATAGCCACCGGATGGCCAGGATCTCGGCGGGATCCCAGCCCGTGATCTCCGCGTCCGGCGCGGCCGCGAACACCCGGTGGACCCGGCCCCTGTAGGGCCAGTCGCCAAGGAGCGTCAGCGGCCCCAGCCCGATGCCGAACTCCTCGCGCATCTCCCGGCGCAGAGCAGCCTCCGGCGAGGCATCGGCCGCCTCGATGCGGCCGCCCGGCAGCCCCCACCTGCCGATGTTCTCCGGCAGGCGGTTGTTGTGCTGCACCAGCAGGACGCGGCCGTCCCGCACCAGCACCACCCGGGCGGCGTCAGGCGCAGACAGGATCCCCCCACCTCCAACGCGAACGCGCTGGTCCCATGATCACCTATGCCGAGCGCCGCCAACGCTTCAACTTCCGGGTGGCGGGCATCGCCATCCGCGAGGGCCGGGTTCTGCTCCACACCGCCCCCGGCGACGACTTCTGGACGCTGCCGGGTGGGCGGGCGGAGATGCTGGAGTTCACCCCGGACACCCTCAGGCGGGAGATGGCCGAGGAGATCGGCGTCGCGGCGCAGCAGGGACACCTGGTCTGGATCGTCGAGAACTTCTTCAGGTACGCAGGCCAGGAGTGCCATGAGGTCTGCTTCTATTACGCAATGTCCCTGCCCCAAGACGCGGCCCGTCAGGACGAGTTCCTGGGAACCGAAGGGGCGATGCCCCCGCACTACCGCTGGACGCCCCTCGCCGAGCTCCACCGGCTCCACATCGAGCCCTCATTCCTGCGCGAGGGCCTGCGCAACCTGCCAGCCCAGATCGTCCACCTCTGCCTCGACCAGCGGGGCGGCGCGGGATGATCGCATACGGAGAGGGCGGCTCGGCCCAGCGCCGCGGCCCCCGCTCGCGTCATCCGGACCCCAGCCGCCGCGACCACGCCCGGTCCCCGGCCGGCGGGCCCATGGCGTCCCACAGGGCCTCTTTGGTGACGTCCTTGCTGATCAGGGAAACGCCCAGCGCAGCCGCCAGCGTGCTCCCGCCGGCGCGGGCGGTCCCGACACGAGCACGACCTTACGCAAGCCGGTCGAGGGCGAAGGGGCCGATGGGCCAGCGCGTGCCGCCGTCGCAGACGAGGTCGGCGAGGATCTCGCCGACGACACTGCAGAACTTGAAACCGTGGCCCGAGAACCCGGCCGCCACGGCCACGCCCGGCTCGCGCAGCCCGATGGCGAAGTTCTCGTCCGCCGTGTTCGAATACATGCAGGTGCTGACGGCCAGCGGCTCAGCATCCAAAGCGGGGATGTGCGTCCGCAGCACGGCTCGCAACGCCGCGATCTCCTCGGCGCTCACCGGCCGCCGCGGCGCATCGGGGTCGATGCGCTCACCGCCGTGGTGGAAGGCGACCTTGAACCCCTCGCCGGTGACGTCCGGGAGCCCGTAGATGTCGCGTGCCGCCGGCGCCCCCACGGCCCAGATGAAGAGGGGCAGGTCGGGCGCCCGCGGCGGCCACCACGCCACCCACTGGCGCTCGATCCGGAGCGGCAGGCCCAGCAGGTCGCGGGCCCAGGCGCCGGCGGCGATGACCAGGCGCGGCGCCCGCAGGATCTCGCCGTCCGCGAGCCGCACCCACCCCGGCGCCCACTCGGCCACCCGCGCCCCGAAGCGCAGGTCGGCCCCTGCCCGCGCCGCCCCGTCGAGGTGCGCCCGCACGCAGGCCTCGGGCAGCAGGGCGCCGGCATCCGCCTCGTAAAGCCCCATCAGGCCGTCCGGCACCGCCAGCGATGGATAACGCCGCCGCAATGCGGCGGCGTCCAACACCTCGTGCGGAAGGCCGTGCGCGCGCGCGCTCGCCAGCGCCCCCGCGAACACGGGCTCCTCCACCCGCGACAGCATCAGGCCGCCCGTCACCCGCAGCAGCGCGGGATCCAGCTCACGCCACAGCTCGTACGCCCGCAACAGCAGCGGCACGTAGGCGGGGTCTTCCCAGTACGCCTTGCGGATGATGCGGCTGCCGCCGTGCGACGAGCCGCGGTCGTGGGCGGCCGTGAACTGCTCGACCCCGGCCACGCGCAGGCCGCGGCCCGCCAGGTGGTAGGCCGCAGCGCTGCCCATGCCGCCAAGTCCCAGCACGATGACATCGAAAGACGCTGACGACAACCGGCCCCCACCCCCGTGGCCGCCGCGGCGCAGAGGCCACCGCCCGCGGCAATCCGGCAGGGCGGGTTGCGGCGGTCCGCCGCCTCAACCCGCCGGGCAGGCCACCGCCAGCAGGGCCGCCATGTCCGCGCGCACCCGCATGATGTCGTCGCGGCTCTTCAGGACGGCGCCGAGGGTGCCGGCCACGACCTCCGGTTCCAGCTCGACGGCGCCGAGGGCCACCAGCGCCGACGCCCAGTCCAGCGTCTCCGCCACGCCCGGCGCCTTCTCCAGCGGCAGCCGCCGCAGCTCGCGCACGAAGCGGGCGACCTCCTCCGCCAGCCGCGGCGGCACGTCGGGCATGCGCACGTGCAGGATCTCCACCTCGCGCTCGTAGTTCGGGTAGTCGATCCAGAGATAGAGGCAGCGCCGCTGCAGGGCGTCCGACAGCTCGCGCACGCGGTTGCTGGTCAGCACCACGTAGGGGCGGTGCTGCGCCCGCAGCGTGCCGAGCTCGGGGATCGTGACCTGCCACTCGGCGAGGACCTCCAGCAGGAAGGCCTCGAACTCCTCGTCGGCGCGGTCGACCTCGTCCACCAGCAGCACGGGTGCCTTGTCGCGCTGCAGGATGGCCTCGAGCAGCGGCCGCTTCATGAGGTAGTCCGTGCCGAAGAGCTCCTGCTCGCGCTCGGCGGTGCTGAGATCGCCGCCCTCGGCCGCCTTGAGGTGCAGCAGCTGGCGCGGGTAGTTCCACTCGTAGAGCGCCGAGGCGGAATCCAGGCCCTCGTAGCACTGCAGCCGGATCAGGTTGGTGTCCAGGGCCTCGGCGAGGGTCTTGGCGATCTCGGTCTTGCCGACGCCCGCGTGCCCCTCAACGAGGAGCGGCTTGCCGAGTCGCATCGCGAGGTGGATCGCCATCGCGATCTCGCGGTCGGCGACGTAGCGCCGCTCCCGCATCAGGGCCACCAGCCTGTCGATGTCCGCCGTCAATGGCCTCCCGCCTTCCACGCCCCAAAGGGTCACCTGTGCCGCCAACGCCCGGAGCCACGGAGGGCGCCAGGCCTGCTGGATGCAGTCATGGCGGGCGCGACGGCATTCGGGGCGAACTTACCGGTCCTGGGCGCGGGTCTGTGCCGCGCCGGGCAGGGCTCCGCCCTCGCCGCTTCCGCGGTGTTGCGCGGCATCCGGACCTCAGTGGCGCACCCGGTCCACGAGCGCGGTCACATGTTGTTCCAGTTCGAGGAGGTTCGCCAGATTTCCCGCTGGGGCCAGGACGTCGACGGAAGGCATCGCCGCCTGCATGCCGAGGGACAGCGGCTTGTAGGCGGGGTCGGCCGCCAGCGGATTCAGCCAAAGCACGCCCTCGCACGCGCGCTTCAGCGACGTCATCTCGCCCCGCAGCAGGCTGGTGTCGCCCGTGTCGAGGCCATCGCTGCAGATGATCAGCACGGTGTGGCGGTCCAGCATCTGGCTGTTGCCCTTGCGGAAGTCGCGCAGGCAGGCGCCGATGCGGGTGCCGCCGGCCCAGTCGCCGTTGTCGGCGAAGAAGCTGCGCAGGGCGGCGTCCGCGTCGGGCCGGCGCAGCATCCCCGTCACCTTCTGCAGCGAGGTGCTGAAGGTGAAGGCCTCGACCCGCGGCAGGGCCCGCTCCAGGGCGCGCACAAACGTCAGCAGGAAGCGGCTGTACGGCTCCATGGAGCCGCTGACGTCGCAGATCACGATGACGCGGGTGCGCCGCGGCCGGCGCTTCTTGTAGTGGAAGTGCAGCAGGTCGCCCCCGGTGCGCAGCGACCGGCGCACCGAGCGGCGCAGGTCGATGCGGCGGCCCTTCCGCGCATACGTCAGCCGGCGGCCCAGGCGAATGGCGAGCCGCCGCGCCAGGATCGCGCAGAGCTCCGCCAGGCGGTCCTCCTCCTCGCGGCGGAGCGAGCCGAAGTCGCGGCGCACGAGGGCGGCGGCCGGGCTGTAGGCGGCCATCTTCATCTCGTCGGTCTCGTTGCCGGGGTCGCCCTCCGGCGGGCCGGGCTCCGGCTGCTTGTCCCCGGGGGCCTGCGTCTCCGGCTGCCCGTCGGCCGGCCCCTGGTCGTCGTCGGGCGGGCCCTCGACCTCGGCCGAGTCCGGAACCTGCCAGAATGCGTCGAACATGCTGTCGAACGTGCCGAGGTCGTCGTGGCGGTGTACGAGCGTCGAGCGCAGGGCCTGGCGCACCTCGCGCCGCTCCCCCACGTCGATCGCCAGCAGGGCCTGCAGGCCGTCGTGCACGTCGGCCTGGGTCACGCGCAGCCCGCGGCCGCGCAGCACCCGTGCGAACTGGATCACCTGCGCGTCCACCGGGGCGCCCCTCCCGCACCCCAGAGTATCACGGATCACGGAAGATCAGGCACCGATCGCCGGCGCGGCCCTATGGTGGCTCCTGGTGATCGCAGGGCATGTGGCGCACGGGGGACGGGGCGCGATGGACGTTGCGCGCGGCGGCGGAATGCGACAGGGCAAGGTACGACGCGTTCGTGCGGGGGCATCGGCGCGGCCATCCCCTGCAGCTCTGGTCCTGGGGCGAGGTGAAGGCCGGTGACGGCTGGCTGAGCCGCCGCTTCGTCCTGGAGCGCGAGGGCGCGGTGGCCGCCAGCGTGGCCATCGTGGAGCGCGCGCTGCCCCTGCCCGGACGGATGCGGTTCTGGCTGGCCCACCGCGGACCCGTGGCCGATGCGGCCACCCTGCCCCTGCTCTGGGCCGGATTGCGCCGGGCGGCGGGCGCGCACGGCGTGCTGGCCGTTCGCTTCGACCCCGAATGGCCGCTGGCCGGGGGGCGGGCGCTGCGGGCGGCCGGGCTGGAGCACGTGCCGCCCCGCCCCACCTGGCCCATGGGCTCGCTGCAGCCCGTGCGGGTCTGGTCCGGAGCCAGGGATGGCGGCAGGCTTGCAGGACGCAATCGCCTGGCGGACGGGGAGGCGGCCGTCTTCGCGCGCTTTGAGGCCCACACGCGCCAGGACGTCCGCCGCTCGGGCAAAAAGGGCGTGCAGGTCCGGACGGGCGGGCGCGCCGACGTGGCCACCCTCCACGCGCTCGAGCGGGCCGCCGCGGGGCGCAGGGGCTTTCCGCTGCGCGACCTCGGGTTCTTCGAGCGCCTCTGGGCGGCATGGGGCGAGGACGGCCGCCTGCTGGTGGCCGAGCACGCGGGACGCGCCGTCGGCGCCGCCTGGTTTGTCGCCTGCGGCGCCGGCTGCTGGGGCCAGTTCGCCGCCGCCGACCCCGAGGCCCGCCACCTGCTGCCCACGGTCGCCCTGTACTGGGCTGGCATCCGCTGGGCGGTCGGGCGCGGCTGCGCCTTCGCATGCGTCACGCATGGCCTTCGCCGTCCATGGCTCCGGGTGCGGCATCGACTGGCGGCAGGATCGCGCGAACGGCCTGCGCGACTTCAAGAAGGGCTTCGGGCCCGGCGACCTGCGCTTTGCGGGCGAGCACGACCCGGTGCTGCGCCCGGCGGCCTACCCCGCCTTCCGGCTGGCGGATCGTCGTCGCAACGGTCATTTCGACGGCGGCGAAGCTGCGCCCGGCGGCCCACCCCGCCTTCCGGCTGGCGGAGGAGGCGCGCTTTGTCTGGCTTCAGCGCAGGGGGAGCGCCGCGCCGCCGGCCAGCAGCCGGTCGAGCGTCGCCCGGTCGGGGCTCCCCTCCCAGTCGCCGAGCGCCGTCGTGGCCAGCGCGCCGCAGATCGTGCCCATCCGCACGCAGTCCGCGTCGGCCCGGCCTTCGAGCAGCCCGGCCAGAAAGCCGGCGTCGAAGGCATCGCCGGCGCCTGTGGGCTCGACCGGGGTGACGGGGTGGGCCGGGACCCAGGTCCCGGGTCCCTCGGCGGGGAAGGCCCAGGCGCCGTCCGCCCCGCAGCGCAGGGCGATGTGACGCGCGCCATGGGCGCGCGCCTCCCGGGCGACCGCCTCCGCCTCGCGCACGCCGAACAGCAGCTCCGCCTCCCCCTGGCCGAGCAGCAGCGCATCGCAGGCCGGCAGCAGGGGTAAAAGGGCGGCGCGGGCCCGCTCCGGCGGCCAGAGCCGGGCGCGGTAGTTGGGGTCGAGACTGATCAGGGCGCCGGCCTGCCGCGCCTGGCCGATCGCGGCGCGCACCGCCGCGTGGCAGGACTCCGACAGCGCGGGTGTGATGCCGGTGAGGTGCAGCACGCGGCAGCGGCCGAGGTCCGGCACGTCCTCCGGGCAGAGCCGGCTGCCGGCCGACCCGGCGCGGTAGTAGTGGATGCCCGAGTCGCCGCCGGCGTGGCGCTCCTTGAAGAGGACGCCCGTCGGCGCGCCGGGATCGCGCCGCGCACCGGCCACATCGACGCCCTCGCCGCGCAGGGTGGCGAGGATCAGCTCGCCGAACGGGTCGGCGCCGACGACGCCGATCCAGGCCGCCCGGTGGCCGAGGCGGCTGAGCCCGATCGCAAGGTTGGACTCGGCGCCCCCCACGCTGCGCACAAAACGGTCGGCGTGGCGCAGCGGGCCTGGCTGCTCCGCGCAGAGCACCACCATCGTCTCGCCGAGCGTCAGGACCTCCAGGATCGGCCACCCCCGCGGCCATAGCCTTCGCGCTCGGCCGCGACGGACCTGCGCCCCTTTGCGCCGCGCCCCCCGCGGGGACGGCGGGTCACATTCCCGGCGCGGCGCCCGCCGGCACCGGCAGCCCGACGCCGGGCCGCACGCACGTGGCGGCGGCGTTGGACCAGTAGGCGCTATCGGGACCGCCGTCCCCCGCGCAGACGTCCGCGGCCTCGCCATTACCGCCGAGGGCCCAGTCGAACCAGCCCTGCCCCGGCACGGGGTCGGTCATGGCCTCCACGTCCTCGTGCGTGAGCGCCCAGGTCAGGTGCGCGCCAGGCGAGCCGAAGCTGCCCCCGCCGGCCGCGTCCGCGCACCCGGTGGCAACGACCGTGAACGGGATGGCGACCCCGGCGACGTGGTTGGCGGTGTTGCCGTGATAGTTGTAGAGGCCCGGCGGCCCGGCCCCGTCGGAATCGTAGCAGGCCGTGCCGCCGCCGAGGTCCGCGCGCGTGCTGGGCGGCAGGAGCACGTTGACGATGAGCCGGCCTGAGGACCAGTCGGGCGGCAGCTCGCCGGTGGCCGCCTCGCAGAGGACGAACGCGGACACGACCGCCGGGCCCGCGTCGGCCGGGGCGGACGCGCCGCAGGCGGGGCTGGCGCGCCGCTCGCCGAGGTAGATCGGCGCGCCCACTCCGAGTTGCGCCAGGTCCGCGAAGTAGCCGTCGGCGATCAGGCGCGGCAGCACGTCGCCGAGCGCCGGCGCATCCCCCCATGCGATGTTGACGAGCTGCGGGTGCGCGATCGCCGGCGCGCCCGTGGGCGGCTGCAGGCGTATGGGCGCCGCGGTCATGGCAAATGCCGTCAGGATCGCGTAAATGCCGCGCATCTCGGCAGCAACGCTACGGTCGCGACAGCCGGCGCGCAATGTAAAACTTGCGGCAGGCCCGGCAATCCCAACCCGATGCCTGGTTGGGGCAGCCTGCAGGGCCCTGGCGCCCCTGATGGCGGGGCAGGGCGGCACCACACCCGGCGTCCGCCCGCGGCATCTGGCTGTGGCTTGCGGCCGCCATGCCCGCCGTGGTGTGGGGGACGGGGCTCAACCGGTGGGCCTGAGCGCGGCCACCGCCTCGGCCAGGTCGGCCACAAGCCGGTCGGCGTCCGCCAGGAGCGACCCCGTGCGGACCCAGTCGCCGGGTGGACCGGCCGCCACGGCCCCGCGGAGGGCGGCCCGCGCCGCGGCCGCCAGGGCCGTCCACGCCTCGGGGGCCTGCTGTCCCTCCACCTCGCGCCAGAACCCCGCCACCGCCCGGGCCACGGCCCGCAGCACGGCGGCCAGCGCCTCCGCGTGCGGGGGCGCCGGCGCCGCCGCCAGGTCGGCCAACACCCGCGCGATGCCGCGCACCTGGATCGCGGTGCGCTCGAGCGCCGCGCACGCGGCGCGCAAACGCTCCAGCTCGGCCCGCTGGCGGCCGGCCCAGAGGTTATAGAGCAGGCTCTGCTCGGCCCCGCGGAGGGCCGCGCGGGCCACCTCCGCACGGCGGGTCAGGTGGCGGGCCGCCACCAGCGCCGGGCCGGCCGGCGCGCCGCTCACCAGGTCATCGAGGCAGCCGGCCAGGGCCCCCGCCAGGTCGCGCAGGGCCTGGCGGGCCGCCGCCACGCCGCTTGGCGGCACCAGGGCCGCGCCGACCGCGACCCCGGCCGCCGCACCCAGGGCCGACTCGACCGCCCGCTGCCAGGCGTAGCCTGGGCCGCCGAGGCTCCCCACGACCAGCACCAGCAGGGCGCTGACCGCCACCTGGGGTGCCCCGGTCGGGCCCAACCGCAGCCAGCCGCCGAGCGTCATCGACGCCAGCACCAGGAGGCCGATGCCGGGCGCCGTCGGCCCGACGGCCCGCGCCGCCAGCATGGCCAGCACCACGCCCACCACGACCCCCAGCGTGCGCTGGACAGCACGGGTGAGCGAGGCGGCGACGGTCACCTGCACCGTGAGGATGGCGGCCAGGGGCGCGAAGTACGGGCGGCTGACCCCGGGCACGGCGGCACCGGCCGCCCACGCCAGGGCAGCCGCCAGCGCCGTCC
>JAJYVM010000142.1 GCA_021792015.1 Bacillota bacterium
GCTCACCGGAGACGGTGGGGGCTAACGTCAGGTCAACGACGGATGCCCCTGCGGCCTGATGCCGTAGCGGTCTTCCCCGGGAGGGGCAGGCCAGTGGTGCGGCTGGTTGCTGGTCCCGCGTGAGTGCGCAAGCGGCTTGCCGCGAGAGGCGCGGGACGACTCCCAATGGCCCGCCGACCCCACTCGTGCGTATGGGGTCGGCTCCTTGCCCGCTAGGCGGGAAGGAACCAGGGGCAACCGGCGCAAGCCGGATTGGGGCGGCACGAACGACGGCTGTCGCGGTTTGTCAGGCAAATCAGGCAGCAGTTGACACCACAGTGGGACGGTGGTGACGGCGGCGGGCGTTCCCGGCGGGGGTCGACCCGGGCATGCACCTCGTGGGGCCCCAGCGGGGCGCTGCAGCGCCCAAGGAAGCCGCGCGGCGGATCGAGTGGCCAAGCGCCCGCTGAGGGCGCCCTCCCCCGGCCCCGGACCAGACCAGGCCGGCGCGCTGCGCAGGATCGGGCCGGGCGCGGCCGAACCCCCTACCTGTGGCCACCGGCATCCTGCACCTGGCGGACATGCACTTCGGCGCCGCCCCCGCGAGCCTGCCGCCCGCCGTGGCGGCCACGCTGCACCGGGAGCGGCTTGCCGCGCTCACGGCCGCCCTGGCGACGGCCGTGGAGCGCCATGCGGCGGCGGTCCTCGTCGCGGGCGACCTGCTCGAGGCCCGGCTGGCCGTCCGCGAGCACGCGGCCTCCCTGGCGGCCGCGTTCGCGCGCTGCGGCCTTCCGGTCGTCATCGTCCCCGGCAACCACGACCCGGCCGGCCCCGGCTCGTACTACCGCACCTATCCCTGGCCTGACAACGTGACCGTCGTCGCCGAGGAGCGCTGGACGGCGGTCGAGCTCCCGGACCTGACCGTGCACGCGCTGGGCTGGACCGGCGGCGCGGTGACGCAGCCGCCGCTGCCTGGCCCGCGCCTGCCTGCGGTCGCCACGCGGCCGCAGGTGCTGCTCCTGCACGCCGACCTGGACCCGCCGGGTGGCCGTTCGCCGTACCGCCCCGTCTCAGGCGCGTCCATCGCCGCCACAGGCGCCGACTACGCCGCCCTCGGCCACATCCATGCCCGCCTCCTGGCGGGGACGGCCGCCTACCCAGGCAGCCTGACCCCGCTCGGCTTCGGCGAGGAGGGCCGGCACGGCGCGCTCTGGGTGCGGCTTGGGGCGGGCGCGCCCGTCGTGGAGCCGCTCCCCGTGGCACGCCGGCGCTTCCGCACCGTCGAGGTGACCTGCGGGGAGCAGGCGGATGCCGCCGATGCCGCCCGGGCCGCGCTGCCGCCGGGGTCGGAGGACGACCTGATCCGCCTGCGCCTGCTCGGGCAGAGCCCGGCCGCAGGCATCGACGAGGCCGCCCTGCGGGAGCTGGCCTGGCATGTGGAGGTCCTGGACGAGACCGAGCCGGCCCTCGACCTGGACGCCCTGATCGCCGACCACCCGAGCGGCCTCCTGGCGCGCTTCGTCGCGGCCATGCACGCCAGGATCGCCGCCGAGGCGCAGGCGGCGCAGGCGCGCGCGGAGGTCGCGGCGGCCGCCCCGGTGGTCCAGGACCTCGACGGAGAGCCGGCGCCACCCGCGCCTTCGGTGTCCGAGCTGGCCTTGCGCTACGGGGTGCAGGCCCTGACCGGCCGGCGCCTGCAGCCATGGTGAGCCGCGCTGCCTCGGCCGCCCGGCGGCGCGCGCGCGCATGATCATCCGCCGGCTCGACATCGAGGGGTTCGGCCGCTTTCGCGATCGGGACCTCGAGCTGGCGCCGGGCCTCAACCTGCTCTTCGGGCCCAACGAGGCCGGAAAGTCCACGCTGCACGCCTTCTTGGACGCCATGCTCTTCGGCTTCCGGCAGACGCACACCGCCCAGGGCCGGCAGCGCAGGACTCGCGCGTACACGGCGGAGCGGGAGCGCCACCGCCCCTGGGACGGGGGCCCCTACGCGGGCTCGCTCACCTACGCGCACGAGGGCCGCACCTACCAGGTCCGGCGCGACTTCGCCCAGGACGAGCTGACCGTCCGCGACGCGCTGACCGGACGCGACCTCACCGCCACGTTCGGCCTCGACCCGGCCACCGGCGAGCGCGACTTCGCGCGGCGCCACGGGGGCATGACGCCCGTCGTCTTCCGCGGCACCCTCAGCGTGGGCCAGGGCACGGCCGCCGTGGGCGAGGGCGCCCTGGCCGCGGAGATCCGCGGCATCCTGACCCAGGCGGAGGCGCCGGCGGACGGCCCCGGCGCCGGCGCCCTGGAGACGCTGCGCACGGCCGCCGAACACATCGGTACCCCGCGCCGGCTGGGCACCCCCCTGGGCCAGGCCAACTCCCGCGTCTCCGACCTGGAGGCGCGGCGCGAGATCGCGCTCTCAGCCCTGCAGCGGACGCGGGAACTGGAGGATCTCGAGCAGCGCCTGGAGGCCGCCCAGGCCGCGGCCACGGCGGCCAAGTCCGAGCGCGACCGTCTGGAGCGGGCCCGGGCCGGCGCCCGCCTGGCCGAAGCGCTGGCCCTTCAAACCGAGATCGACGCCCTGCCCCCCTTCCCCACCACCCGCCTGGACGAGCTGGGCTCGCGCCAGCGGGCCGTGCAGGAGGCGGAGCGGGCAGCGGCGGCCGCGGCACGGCAGGAGGCTGCCGACCTGCGCCAGCGGGCCGCCGAGGCCACCACCCGCCGCCGGCGCCTTCTGGAGCTCGGCGCCATCGCCGACGACACGGTGGCGCGGGCCCAGCGGCTGGAGGCCGCCGCCCAGCCAGGCGCCGCGCGCGTGCTGGCCCTGGCGGGGCTGCTCGGCCTTGTGGCCGGGATCCTGGCGCACGCCCTCTGGCTTGCCGCCGCGGGAGCCGTGGCCGCCGCCGCAGGCATCTGGCCCCTGCTGGCGGCCCGGCGTGCCGCCCTGGCCCTGTCGCGGCTGCTGGCCTCAGCCGGGGCGGACGGCGTCCGCACCCTGGCCAGCCTCGACGACGAGCGGCGGGTCCTGCGCGCCCAGCCCGACGCGGACCCCGACGCGCTGCTGCGCGAGGCGGCGCAGCTCGAAGCGGCCGTGCCCGCCGGCGTCCCCGCCGTGGCCCAGGCGCGGACCGACCTGGCCGCCTACCTGGCGGCGCACGGCGTCGCCTCCCCAGAGGCGTTCGCCGCCCGGGTCGAGGCGGCGGATCGCCGCCAGCACCTGCAGGCTCGGCTGGACGGCCTGCTCTCGGGAACCAGCCTGGAGGAGCTCGCCGCGCGCTTCCCCGGCGGCCCGCCGGCCGCCGACCGGCCCCCCGCCGAGCGGGAGGTCGAGGAGGCGCATACCGCGTGGCTCAACGCCATGGCCGCGGCCACCCGCCTGACCGAGCAGGCAGCCGCCCTGCGCCAGCAACTCGGCCCCGCGCCGCCAAGCCTCGGCGCCGTGGAGGCGGATCTGCGGGGCGCCCTGGCCGAGCGCCGCCGCCTGGAGGTCCGCCGCCAGGCCCTCGATCTCGCCGCCGCCACCATCGAGGCCGAGCGCCAGGCCGTGCAGCGCGAGTTCGCCCCCGTCCTGCACCGCCGCCTCGGCGAGCTGGCCCCTGCTCTCACGGCCGCCCGCTACGCCGAGATCCACGTCGACGAGGACCTGAACGTCACCGTCCGCGTACCCGGCCGCTCCGACCTGGTGCCCGCCGCCATGCTGAGCCGCGGCGCCGCCGACCAGATCCACCTGGCCGCTCGGCTCGCCCTGGCGGAGGTGGCGACGGGCGGCGCCGAGGCGCCCCTGCTGCTGGACGAGAGCCTGGCCCACTACGACGACGACCGCCTGGCGGCAGCCCTGGCCTGCCTCGGCGAGCTCGCGACCAGCCGCCAGATCCTGCTCTTCAGCTGCCACAACCGTGTGGCGGCGGGCCTGCGCGACATCCCCCACCACCTCGTGGCGGTGTAGCGTCGCGACTGGGTCAGCAGCGCCCGGGGCCGCCGGCGACGAATCCCGCCAGGCCCGCCCGATGTGGGCAAACGTGCTGAGGCTCGCCGCTCAGGGCGCCCTGGACCGTCGGAGCACCTCCTGGAGGGGGCTGGGTGGCCGCCCGGTGAGCCGGACCACCTCATCGGAGACGGAAGCCCAGCGCTGCTGGCGCACGGACGCAAAGAGGCCAGCGAAGGCATGCATCCACCAAGCGTCCTGCCCTGCGCGTGCCATCTCCGCGAGGTGCCGGGCTGGCGAAACCTTGACGTAGGCAAGCCGCCCGCCCCAGGCATGCGCCGCGACGGCCGCGATTTCAGGCGCGGTCACGGCCATGCGCATGCGGATCCCCCTCAAACGCGGCGTTCGTGAGGGCGCGCGCAGATGCGCGCGCCCCCCAACCGCCTCACGCAGGGCCTGCCCCGTCCATGGCTTCGTTCTCGAACAGCGCCTCGCCCTTGTGCAGGCGCTCCGCGATCTCAGCCGTCCGCAGCATCGCCCGGGGGGTCGGCGCGTGGGCCGCGATGTACCGGGATGCCGCCACCAGGATCCGGCGCCCCTCCTCGGTGCCGCGGCGGCCGCCGTACTGGCGCCACGCGGCCTCCAGGGTCTGGTAGGTGTGGAACTCGGCGTCCTCGCGGAGCACAGCGCGACCCAGCGCGGCCACCACGCCCTCGTCGGTGTGCACGAGGCGCGAGGCCACCATCTGCGCGGCCGGCTCCACCTGCTGCTGGGCGTCCAGCAGCTCCAGGAAGGCCTGCGGGAAGCCGTCGCGGGTTGGATCCGCCACAGGCAGGCGGGCGGCCGGCACGTTGAGGAAGCGGTCCAGGTGCACCGCCATGGCCCCGTGCAGCAGCCCGCGGCAGAGCTCGGCCGTCGGCGCGCGCAGCAGGGCCCGGTGCAGGGCGTTGCAGTACGTGAAGGTGTGCAGCACGGCGATCCAGTCGCCGAACTCGTTGGTGGTGGGGAAGCGGGCCATGCGCAGGGCGGCGGCGTAGGCCAGGGCCTGGGCCAGGTCGGCGGGGGCGCGGCCGCCCAGCAGGGCGTCGACCAGGGCGTTGGCCGCGGCCGCCGGATCCTCGCCCAGCAGGGTCGGGACGAGGTCGTCGGCGGGGCCCGACGGCCGGGCCGCCAGCGCCGCCGCCAGGGTGTCGGCGCGCGACCAGGCCCGCGCCACCAACTCGACCAGGTCGACCGGCTGGCGCCAGTTCGAGGCCTCCTCGGCGCGGGTGGCGCGGGAGACGGGGATCAGGGCCGCCGTCAGCACGGCCGGCGCGTGCTCCCAGCCGATCAGCTCCAGCAGCTCGAAGGCTTTGTTCAGGAAGTCCAGGGCGTGGCCGCCGGACAGGTAGAGGTGGTCGGTGGCGGCCGCGAAGGTCATGGCGGACATCTCGGCGGGGCCGGCACCGCGCTCGAGCGCCGTCAGCACCACGCGGCGGGCGCCGTCCTCGTCGCGCACCTCCACGCTGCGGCGCAGCCAGCGGCCGAGCTCGTCCAGGGTGGCGCGGGAGCCGCCCAGGGCCCGCTGCGGCACCAGGGGCGGCTGGCCGTCGCAGTCCCGCGCCACGTGGACCAGGCCGTGGTAAAGGCCCAGGGGGCGGTCGGCCGCATCCAGGGCGGGCGCCACATTGGCCATGGCCGTCAGGATCGTCATGCCGGAGGCCCATCCCCCGGCGCGGTGGGTGCAGCCGTACTCGGCCGCCGTGGCCAGGGCCGGGGCCAGCCAAGCGGTGCCGTCGCGGGCGGTGGCCGCCTGCAGGGCCACGGAGCCCTTGGCGAGCACCAGGCCGATGTCCTCGCGCAGGCCCTCCGCGATGCGCTGGAGCGTGCGGGCCACGGCGTCCTGGGTGCGAGGCCGCGTGCGGACCCAGACGGCGCCGTCGCGCACCTCGGTGTCGAAGGAGGGCGCGTCGTCGGCGAAGGGATCCAACGTTCCGCCGCTCGTCACGTCGAACCGGGCGTGGTGCCAGTGGCAGGTGAGGATCCCGTCGCGCAGCGTGCCGCGGTTGAGGGGAAAGCCCATGTGCGGGCAGCGGTTGTCGATGGCCTGAAAGGCGCCGTCGACGGCGAACACGGCGATGGCGCGGCCCGGCGCGGTCACCAGCGTGCAGCCGCGGGCGGCGACCTCCTCCGGCGTTCCCACGCGCACCCACTCGTCCGTCATGTGCGGTCCCCTCCTTTGACCCCGCGTGCGCGCGGGGGGGACCCGCGCTTACCATCAAGTCGCTCGCGCGCGGGAGACCGCGCGCTCCCTACTCGTCTTCCGTCATGCTTCCGCGCCGGCTGGTCGGCGTGGACCACGGCCCCCTCCGTCCGCACCCGCGCCACGCGGCCGCGAATGGTGCGCAGCAGGGCCGCCCCCTGGCGCTCGGTGACGGCGATCGCCACGCCCGAGCCGGAACGGCGCCTCGTGCGGGGAGCCATCGCCCACCCGCGTCGCCGCGCTGCCGGCCTTCAAGCGGACGCGCCGGGATCGCGGCATGGCGCTCACTCCTCCACCTGGGGCGGGCCGGCCCGGCGCTCGCGCGGCTGCCAGCCGCCCGCCACGGCGGCGCTGACCGCCTCGGTGCGGTTTCTGACCCCGAGGTGGCGCAGCAGGCCCTCGACGTGGTACTTCACCGTGCGCACGCCGATTCCCAGCGCCTGCGCGATCTCGGCGTTGGTGCGCCCCTCGGCCAGCAGGCTCAGCACCTCGGCCTGGCGCGGGGTGAGGGCGGCGGCCCCCTGCCCCTGCAGGCCGGCCAGCAGGCGCTCCCCCACATCGCGCGGCAGGGTGCGGGCACCGGCCGCGGCGGCCCGGATGGCGGAGAACAGCTCTTCCCGGGGCGCCCCCTTCAGCACGCATCCGTGCGCGCCCTCGCGCAGGGCGCGCACCAGACGGGGATCGGAGTCGTAGGCCGTGAACAGCAGGACGGCGGTCCGCCACCCCCGGGCGCGCACAATCCCCAGCACCTCGCGGCCGTCCAGGCCCGGCAGGTCGAGGTCGAGCAGCAGCACGTCCGGGCGGCGGGCCTCCACGGCGGCGACGGCCTGGTGTCCGTCCGCCGCCTCGCCGGCCAGCTCGAGGTCGCGCGCGGTGGCCAGGACGGCGCGCAGGCCCTCGCGGACGATCGGGTGGTCGTCAGCCACCACCAGGCGGATCATGGCGACGGCAGCCGCAGGGTCACGCGGCAGCCCGCCCCGGGCGCGCTCCGGATGCGGAGGGTGCCCCCGGCGGCCCGCGCCCGCTCGCGCATGCCCACGATGCCGTAGTGGCCCGCGGCGCGAAGCCTGGGGTCGAAGCCGCGGCCGTCGTCGGCCACGCGGACGGTCAGCCAGCCCGCGCGCCGGGCCACGGCCACGTCGATGCGCGCGGCCCGCCCGTGCCGCACGGCGTTGGCCACCGCCTCGCGAACCACGGCCAGGACCGTGGGCGCCGCGCCGGTCCGCGGCTCGGACGCCAGGCGCACCGTGAGCGTGGCGCCGAGGGATGCCGACCAGTCCGCCAGGGCATCCAGCTCGCCGGCGAGATCGCTGGTGGCCCCGGGCGCCAGGCCCTCGCGGAGATGCACCACCGAGCGGCGGGCGCCGGCCATGGCCTGCCGGGCCAGGTCGAGGGCGCGGCGCAGGTGCGGCAGGCATTCGCCTGCCCCGCCGGCGGCGACGGCCTCGCACTCCCGGGCCTCGGCCGCCTCCAGCTGGAGCACCACGCCGGCCAGATCCTGCGCCAGCGAGTCGTGGATGTCGCGGGCCAGGCGGCCGCGCTCCTGCATGCGGGCGGCGCGCGTGGCTTCCTCCGCCAGGTGGGCGCGCTCGCAGGCCACGGCCGCCTGGTTGGCCACCGTCTGCAGCAGGCGCAACTCGTCCTCGCGCAGGGGCGACCAGTCCTCACGCAGCACGTTCATGACCCCGACCAGCCGGCCGCTCGCCACCAGGGGCACGCTGGCGTGGCTGCGCGGGCCGGCGCCCTTGGGCACCAGGTCGGCGAGGCGGCTGCACTCCATGATGTTGATGGAGCGCGCGGTCTCGCGCGCGCGAGCGATTTCGATGTTGGCCGGCCGGCCGGCGGGCCGGGCCAGGTAGTGGTCCAGGCAGCTGCAGCCGTCGCAGCCGCGCATGCGGTCCGGGCGCTCGGCGAGGGCGCCCGGCAGGCGGTGGGAGGCCGCCAGCTCGAAAGGGCCGCCGGCGGGGCCCCGCACCCAGGCCCACCCCCCCTGCAGGCGCAGGAGGTCGCAGAGGCGCGCGAGCACCTCGGAGAGGGCCTCCTCCACCTCGCGGCTGCGGTTCAGCGCCGCCGCCACGTGCCAGAGGGCGGCCAGCTCCTGCTCCGCGTAGTCCCGCTCAGCCAACGCGCCGCTCCCACTCGCTCAGGTACATGCGGTCCCAGTCCTGCGTGGGTCCGGGCACGTTGCAGAGCAGCTCCAGGCTGTTGCCGTCGGGATCGTCGAAGTACAGGGCGGCCGTGCCGCTGCGCGGCCGGACCGTGGGCTCGTGGCCGCCAAAGCCCTCGTCGGGGCGCGGCGTGATCCCCCGCTCGCCCAGCCAGGTCGAGGCCCGCCTGAGGTCGGCGAAGCTGACGCGGAAGGCCACGTGGCGGAGCGATGGGTGGTACGGCGTGCGGGCCAGGTCGGGGCGCTGCCAGAGCCCGAGCCAGCTTTTGCCCTCCTCGATCCACAGGAAGGCCAGCTCGGCGTCGCGGGAGGCCAGCCTGAGCCCGAGGCGCTGGTAGAACGCGACGGACCGGTCGAGGTCGGAGACGGGGAGGTGGGCCTCGTACAGGCCGGCGATCACGGCGGCTCCCCCTTCCGCCCCCAGTGTACAGGGGGCTGACCGCATGCCGCGACCGACCGGCGGCCGGCGCCGACCCTGGCCGGGTGGGCAGGAGGCCCGGGCG
>JAJYVM010000143.1 GCA_021792015.1 Bacillota bacterium
TCCTGCAACCGGCATATTCCGCTGGCATGGCCTGCGTCGCGGCAACCGCACCAACGGGTGCTTGGGGGACGGCAGTCAGGGGTTGGCCGGCTCAGCCGTGGGGAGGTAGTGGTCGATGACCGCCAGCAGCCGCTCGCGGTCCGTCCCCGCGAGCGGCAGCACGATGCCCTTTTGAACCCGGTTTCTCAGCGTACCGCCGCTGAGAACGAGATGCACGGCGTCCCGGTAGAGGTCGTAGCCGTCTAGCTCGTCCCACGCAAAGCGCCGCACCTGCCAGAACCGGCGCTCGGCCGCGCCTTCGGGGCCGACGGTGTAGTCCGTGGGGAAGAGGTAGGGCCCGAGGGGCAGCACCGTTCCCGCCATGGCCAGCAGAAGGCCGCCCCCGCCGAGCAGGTGCCAGCCCAGCCACCAGGAGACGGCCAGACCGGCACACACGACGACCGAGGTTCTCGGCCGCTGCATGAACGGGTGCTCGCGCCAGGCGAGGCTGGGCGGCGGGTCGGCGGCCAATCCCGGCTCCAAACTACCGCGCCCTGGCGGCCGCCGCCGGGGTCGCCGCGGCGACCAGGGCGGTGAACAGTTCCAGCATCACGGGATGGCGCTGCCACATGCCCTCGGGATGCCACTGCACGCCGACGGCGAAGGGCAGGTCGGGGTTCTCGATCGCCTCGATGATCCCGTCAGGGGCGGCGGCCGTCGCCACAAAGCCGGGGGCCACCTTCTTGACGGCCTGGTGGTGGAAGGAGTTGACCGCGGCCTGCTCGCCGCCGAGGATCCGGCCGAGGCGGCTGTCCGCCCCCACCGTCACCGTGTGGCTGGCATGCCAGCGCGGGGCGGCCTGGCGGTGCTGGATGGCGCCGGGGGCCTGGGCGGGCAGGTCCTGGTACAGGGTGCCGCCGGCGGCGACGTTCAGGGCCTGGATGCCGCGGCAGATGGCCAGCAGCGGCGTCTCGCGGCGGAGCGCCGCCTGGATCAGGGGCACCTCCAGGGCGTCGAGGTCGGGGTTGACCCGGCCGAGGGCCGGATGCGGCGCCTCGCCGTAGCTGGCGGAGGCCACGTCGACGCCGCCGGGGATCAGCAGCCCGTCGATGCGGTCAAGAATCTGCAGGGCTTCCTCAGGGTCGGCCTCGTCGCGCGGGGGCGCGATCAGCACCGGCAGGCCCCCGGCACGGTAGACGGAACGGGTGTAGCTCGCCGGCAGGCTGAGGGCTTCGGTCCCCGGATCCATGCCGTCGCCGCAGGTGATCCCGATGATCGGCCGCACGCGGGAGCGCCTCCTCCGTTTGCGCCTCTGTTGCCCCCCATTATGCATCACGCGGATCTGGCACGGGCAGCCCCATGCTGGTCAGGATGGCCGCGTCGACCCGGCGCATGACGCCGCCGGCGAGGTGGGCCAGGCGCTGGCCGAGGCGTCGCTTGTCGATCGTGCGGATCTGCTCGAGCAGGATGACGGACGTGCGCTGCAGCCCGAAGTCCTGGCCGGGCAGGGCGACGTGGGTCGGCAGCCGCGCCTTCTCCAGGCGCGAGGTGATGGCGGCCACGATGACGGTCGGGCTGTGGCGGTTCCCGATGTCGTTCTGGATGACCAGCACCGGCCGCAGCCCACCCTGCTCGGATCCGACCACGGGATCCAGGTCCGCGATGTACACGTCTCCCCGCCGGACCTCCACGGCCACGCCCCCCGGGGAGCGCCACGCCCCCCCATCGGGGTATGCGGGGCGCCGCCGCCGGGTTCGAGCGCTCAGGATCCGATGTATATGCGCGGTACCCGCGCGCCGATGCGGCAGAGGATCTCGTAGGGGATCGTCGCCGCAAGAGCTGCCATGTCGTCCGCCCACTGGCCGTCGCCGATCAGCAGGACTGGATCGCCGGGCTTTGCGCCGGGCACCTCCGCCAGCGAGACCACGGTCTGATCCATGCAGACCCGGCCGCGGATGGGCGCACGGCCGCCGGCGATGCGCACCGCCCCCCGGTTGCTGAGCGATCTCGGCAGGCCGTCGGCATAGCCAACCGGGAGCGTGGCAAGGGTTTCGGACGTTTGCGTGACGTAAGTCCAGTTATAGCTCACACCCGTTTGTGGCGGCACCTCCCGCACCTGCGCGATCCGCGTCAGCCAGCGCAGGGCCGGGCGCAGGCCGGGGCCACCGTATCCGTAAAGGCCGATTCCGGCGCGGCCGAGGTCGAAGTGCGCCTCCGGCAGGCGGAAGATCGCGGCGGTGTTCGCGGCGTGGACCACGGGCGGCCGGAACGGCAGCGCCTCCAACGCGCGCCGGAACGCCGTCAGTTGCCGGCGGGCGCCGCTGAGGTCGTCGTCGTCCGACCCGGCGAAGTGCGTGAAGATGCCGCGGACCTCAACGCCCGGCAGGGCCGCGAGGCGCGCCACCGCCGCCGGAGCCTCGTCGACCGCGAAGCCAAGACGGCTCATGCCGGTGTCCACCTTCACGTGGAGGCGGCCGCCCCGATACGCGGCGGCGTCCTCCAGGGAGAAGACCGTCAGGTCGATCCCGGCCTGGATCGCCGCCTGCGCCTGCTCCGGCGGCGTCCAGCCGAGGACCAGGATGGGGGCCGCGATGCCCGCCGCGCGCAACGCCATCGCCTCTTCCGCGATCGCCACTCCGAGCCAGGCGGCGCCGGCGGCGAGCGCGGCCCGGGCGGCGGGAACGGCACCGTGCCCGTAGCCGTCCGCCTTGACGACGGCCATGAGCTGAGCGCCTGCCGTCAGGCGGGCGCGCAACCTGCTCGCGTTCTCGGCCACGGCGCCCAGGTCCACCTCCGCCCAGGTCGGCCTATGCATCGCGCACCGCCGCGAAGGCCTCCGGGAAGGCGTCGACGAGGTCGCCGGCTGCCATGGCCCGCCGCCCCAGGCGGGCCGCCGCCCGGTCTCCCGCCAGGCCGTGGAGATACACGCCGGCGCATGCGGCCTGCGCGGCCGGTGCGCCCTGGGCCAGGAGGCCGCCGATCAGGCCCGTCAGAACGTCGCCCGTGCCCCCGCTGCCCATGCCGTCGTTGCCTGTGGGGTTGACCCAGACCTGGGCGGATGCCCCGATCAGGGTGCGGAAGCCCTTCAGGACGGCGACATTGCGAGCGGCAAGCCGCTGGACCGCCGCGATGCGGTCGGCCTGCACGTCAGCGGCCGAGCAGCCCAGCAGGCGACCCGCCTCGCCCGGGTGGGGGGTGATGACGGCACCCTCCGGCAGCGCGTCCAGCCGGGTGAGGTTGAGTGCATCCGCGTCGATCACGAGCGGGCCGCGCCAGGCCCCCAGCACCGACGCGACCACGGCGCCGGCCTCCGCGCCCCGCCCGAGTCCGGGCCCGATGGCCACGGCGTCGGCGCCCCGCAGCAGGTTCTCGTCGAAGGGACGCACGATGACCTCCGGAATCCGGCCGGCAAGGCCGGGCGCCGAGGTGGCGAGGAACGTCAACCCCACGCCGGATCTGAGCGCGGCGTGCGCCGCCAGCAGCCCCGCGCCCGCATACTCCGGCGATCCCGCAATCACGACGACCGTGCCGAACGTGCCCTTGTGGCCGCGACGCGGGCGGCTGGGCAGCCACGCGCCCACGTCCTGGCCCTCCAGCAGGCCGAGCCGCGGCTGCAGACCGTCCCACGCGGCCGGCGGGATCCCGAGCGGATCGCAGCTCACCTCGCCCGCCTCGTCCGGGTTGACGACGCAATCGTACTTCGTGCCGCCCAGGCAGAGGGTGCGGGCGGCCCGGATGCACGGACCGTCAGAACCCAGCCCCGAGGGGACGTCCGCCGCCAGCACCGGCACGCCCGAGCCGTTGACGGCCTCCACGACCGCAGGCAGCGGGTCGCGCAGGCGGCCACGCATCCCGACGCCGACCAGGGCGTCGATCACCAGGTCAGCGTCTCGGAGGAGGGATGGATCGAACGGAACGGGCGTCACGCCGGCCCGGCGCAGGGCGGCGAGATGCCCTGCCGCCGCCTCGGGCAGGCGCCCGGGATCCGAAGTCGTCGCCACGACGACGCCGGAGCCGGCCGCAAGCAGGTGTCGCGCGGCCGCGAAGCCGTCGCCCCCGTTGTTGCCGCCACCGCACAGGATCAGCGGACGGGCGGCGCCCCGCGCCGCCCGGGCCAGCGCATGACCCGCAGCCTCCATCAACTGCGCCGCTGGCAACCCAAAATCCTCAGTCGCGCGCCGGTCCAGCTCGCGCATCGCCGCCGCAGTCACCAGGGGAGTCACGCCTCCGCCACCACCTGGGCCATGGCCAGCCCCGCCGTGTGGGAGATGGAGAGGTGCAGCGAGCGGATGCCGCGCGCGGCCGCCGCATCGGCGAAGGCCCCGTGCAGGTGAACCAGCGGGCGGCCCAGGTCATCGTGGCCGACCTCGACCTCCGTCCAGGACCCACCCCGCAGGCCGGTGCCCAGGGCCTTCAGCGCCGCCTCCTTGGCGGCGAAGAGACCGGCCAGCCGCTCCAGGCGGCCGCCCGCCGCATCGCGCTCGGCGGCGGTGAACAGGCGGTCCGCCAGCCGCGGCGTGCGGCTCAGGGCACGGGAAAGACGGGCGCACTCCACCAGATCGCAGCCGATGCCGGCGATCACCCCGGGCAGCCCCCCCGCTCCGTTGTATACTTTTCCTCCTGGAGGTGGCGGGCCCTGCCGCATGAGGCCTGGCGCGACGCCCTGGCGCGGGCGCGGCGCGGGGAGCTGGCGTTCCTCGACCACCCCTGGCCGGGCGGCGGCCGGATCCTGAAGCTGCTGTGCGCGGACGAGGGGCGCCTCCTCGGCTGGGCGCAGGCCCGCGGGATCCCCGGCGACGCCATCGACCACCGCGGCGGCATCCCGCACATCGACTTCCGGGGTCCGCGCCGCGACGTCCTGCTCGCCGAGGGCTGGCCCGTCGCCCGGGTCCGCTGCGCGGGCGGAGCCGACCTGCCCGCCATCGCGGCCATCGCGCGCCGCACCTGGGCCGCCACATACGCGGGCCTCATCCCCGAGGAGGAGCAGCGCGCCTTCCTCGACCGCGCGTACAGCGAGGAGACACTGGCGCGGCGCCTGCAGGGGGCGGAGCGGCTGCTGCTCGCCGAGGATCCGGACGGCGCCCCGCTGGCCTTCGCCGAGTTCCGGCGGCGCGCCGACGGCGAGATGCAGCTGTCCGCCCTCTATGTGCTGCCCGAGGCACAGCGCCGCGGCATCGGCGCCCTGCTGCTGCAGCGGGGGCCGGCCGGCCCCCTACTGGTCGAGGTCGAGCCCGGAAACGCGCCCGCCATCCGCTTCTACGAGAAGCACGGCTTCAGGCGGACCGGGCCGCGCTGGCTCCGCCGCGGTTGAGGCCGAGCACGAAGACGCTCGCGCCCGCCACCACCACGAGCGCCCCACCCCAGATGGCGATGGCCACCGCCAATCCATTCGCGGCGGCTGTCGCCGCCTGGAGGCCCGCCACCAGGGCCGTGAAGCCGAGGGTGTGGGATGTCCAGTGCCACCAGCTGGCCGAGGGCGAGGACAGCAGGTAGACGGCCGCCAGCGCCACCGAGCTCAGGCTCGCGGCGACCACCAGGGCGTTGAGCGGGGTGCCGACGGCGGGCGCCAGGGCGGCGGCCGCCGTCGCCAGCAGCGCGTACTCGAGGAAGATGCTGGCCCGGCCCTGCACGCGGCGGCGCACGCGGACCGCCACCCAGGCGCTCGTGGCGATCACGCAGCCGGAGGCCGCCAAGGGCATAAGGCCCCCGACCCACGTCGCCCCCACCCACGCCAGGCCGGCGGCGCCCCAGGCCCAGCCATCGCGGCGGCCCAGCAGCGCCCACGCCGCCACGGCCACCATGGCGGCGGCGCCCGTCTCGAACACCTGCAGGGAAGGCAGGACGGCGGCGCCCCCGCCGCCGTGGCCGGTCGGGGCGAAGGCGGCGGCCAGCATGATGACGACAACGGTGGCTACGCCCGGCATCCAGGCCGGGGCGCGGATGCGGGCACCCAGGGCCGCCACGATCACCAGGATCCACGCCCAGCCGTACGCCGCAGACCACGCGAAGCTCCAGCGCGGCCCGAGGTGCACCAGGTAGACGGCGGCGGCGGCCGCGCCCCACGCCATCCAAAGCCACGACGCGGTGGCGGCGGTCGCCTGGCTGAGGGGCGTGCTGCGCCGCTTGCCGATGCGCAGCACGGCCCCGGCGAGGAGCATGCCGAGCCAGCCGAGGACGAGCCAGCTCACGTGCAGACTGCGGACGGTGGCGAACGGGGCGATGCTCAGGGCGAACGAGGGTAGAAACGGCCGCCCGCGAAGCAGCGGGTAAAGGCCCAGCATCCAGAGCCCCGTGAACAGCCCGCACAGAAACCAGATCCCAGACCAGCGAAAGAAGCGCGCTTCCACAGGGTCCATTATAAGTGACCGCCGGCCCGGGAACCGTGGTGGGCGGCGACGAACTGCATCACGCAGGCCTGCCGCCATCCATGGCTCCGGGTGCCGCTCGCATATGCGCTACGTCGGAAGCGGCAATCCCGCCGTCTGCCACAGCAGAACCAGGTTGAGGAAGACGATCACCACCGTGCCCGCGATCGCGGCGGCATGCAGCGCTGGCGTGCTCGTGAGCAGCCCCATGAGATCGCGGCGTCCTGTGAAGCGCACAAGGCTGATCAGCGGGATGGGCAGGACCAGGCTCAGCACCACCTGGCTCATCACCAGCGTCGCCGTGGGGTTCACGCCAAGGGCGATCACGACGACGGTCGGCACCATCGTGACGACGCGCCGCACCCAGACGGGGATGTGGAAGCCGACGAAGCCCTGCATGATCACCTGGCCGCCCATCGTGCCGACGGCCGAGCTCGAGAGGCCCGACGCCATCAGGGAGGCCAGGAAGACGGCGGCGGCGGCACCGCCGAGCAGCGGCTGCAGGGTGCGGTATGCGGTGGTGATGTCGGCCACGGCGGCGTGGCCCGTGCTGTGAAAGACGGCGGCCGCCATGTAGAGCATGGCCATGTTCACGAGGCCGGCGACGCCCATGGCGACCACGACGTCGATCAGCTCGAAGTGGTGGATGCGCACGGCCTCCTCGGGCGAGCGCGGAACCACGCGGTGCTGCGTGAGGCCGGAGTGCAGGTAGACGGCGTGCGGCATGATGGTGGCTCCGATGATGCCGACCATGAGGAGCACGCTTTCGGGGCCGCCGAGCCAGGGCGTCACCGCGTGGACCGCGACCTCGGCGAAGTCGGGACGCGAGAGCACGGTCTCGACGAGGTAGGAGGCGGCGATCACGCCAACCAGGGCGCTGATCAGGATCTCGATGGGCCGGAAGCCGAAGCGGTCGAGCATCAGCATGGCGTAGGTGGCAAGACCGGTGATGACGGCGCCGGCCAGCAGGGGGACGTGGAAGAGCAGGTTGAGGGCCAGGGTCGCGCCCAGGAACTCCGCCAGGTCGGTGGCCATGGCCGCCACCTCGGAGACGATCCAGAAGACATAGGTGGTCCTGCGCGACAGGTACTGGCGGCAGAGCTCGGGCAGGTTTCGGCCGGTGGCGATGCCGAGCTTGGCGGACAGGTTTTGAAAGAGCATGGCCATCAGGTTGGCAAGCAGGACGACCCAGAGCAGATTGTAGCCATAGAGGGCGCCGGACTGGATGTTGGTGGCGAAGTTGCCGGGGTCCATGTAGGCGACGGAGGCGATGACGGCCGGGCCGATGAACGGCAGGACGGCGCGCAGGCCGTGGCGCTCGCCCGCCAGCGCGGCGCGGGCCGCCAGCAGCGTGCGCGCCGATTCGGTCGGTGTCGCGGGGGGCGGCGCGGCGGGCGGCGAGCATGGCACGCGCGATCCCGAACTGGCGCCTTGTGGCGGCCGCCCGCTCCCCGCCGGCTCGCTCATCTCGGGCCGTCCGCCGGTGTTAGGCTCACCTAAATGGCACCCTCGCCATGCTATCACCCGCCGCGGCGGACGGAGACCGGCCAGGTGGCCCACGGCGCGGGGACCGAACGGGCCCTTACCGCCGGTGGCGATTTGCGGCTGCCGGGGGAGCTCGGATCGGCGTTACGTGGCGGTCACGCGGGGGCCGCGCGGTGGGCGCGCGGGGATCACGCGTGAGGTCATGCGTGGATCGCGCGGGATCGCTCGGGGGTCAGTCGGCACCACGCCAGACCATGCAGGCTCACTCGGGGATCGGCACCAGGAGGATGGGCGCCTGGGTCCGATTCAGCAGGCGGGCGGCGACGCTGTGGTTCCAGATGGCCTGCAGGCCGGCGCGGCCGTGGGTCGCGATCACCACCAGCCCATCGGCGTGCTCGCCAGTGTCGGTCGCGAGCTCGGCCACCGCCTCGCCGCGCCGCACCTCGCTGCGTGCGGGGACGCCGATCGTGCGGGCCGCCGCCGCGAGCCCGTCCAGGTAGGCCGCCGCCTGCGCCTCCTGCACGTCGAGCAGCACGCGGCTGGCTCCCGGCAGGAAGGTCGTCGTGGCGCGCTCCTCCGCCGTCACCGTCTCCAGGGTGGGGACCACGAGCACGAGGCGCAGGGTGGCGCGCAGGCCGCCGGCGAGGCGGGCCGCGTGGGGCAGGGCAGCCTCCGCCGCCGCGGTGCCGTCAAGGGGCACCATGATGCTCTGGGGCGCAAAGGCCGCCATGGCGGCCGGGCTCTCCGCGCGGGCCAGCAGCACGGGCCGGGTCGTGTGATCCACCACCTGTTGCGCGATCGAGCCCCAGAGGGCGTCGCGGATGCCGCCCTCTCCGTGTGTGCAGAGGACGATGAGGTCGATGGCGTGCTCGTCGGCGTGGGACGCGATGCTCTC
>JAJYVM010000144.1 GCA_021792015.1 Bacillota bacterium
AGGGAGCGCGAGGGCGAACAGGGCTGGTTCGGTGAGCGCACCGACGGTCATCTGGCGGCTGCTGCCGAGGCCGCCGAACGGGGTGCCCTGATCCAGCCCGGCAAGGGCGATCGCGTATCGCTCCAGGGCGAGCAGACCGACGACCGCGACCAGGTCCGCGCCCCAGCCCAGCGGCGCCGGGCTCCACAGCAGCGGGACGGCCAGGCATGCCGTCAGCACGGTGGCCAGGGCCAATCGCGGAGCCGCCCGGAAGATCCAGGAGGCGGCCGGGGGGCGCATATCCTGGCGCCGCCACTGCTTGGCCAGCGTGAAGTAGGGCTGAAGCAGCCCCGGTCCATGCCGGCCCTGCAATATGGCCTTGCAGCGCTGGATCAGTCCCTGCATCGCCGGCGCCACGGCCAAGACCACCAGCAACTGCAGAACCGCGCCTATCCAGTCGTTCACAGTGCGAGCGCCCCCGTCAATGCGCGAGTACCAGGAGTAGGACCAGCGTGGCGAGCATGTAGCCGAGATAGAGCCGGAGCGAGCCGGACTGCAGGCTGCGGACCCGGGCCGCGAAGGCGACCAACGCGCGCAGGCCAGGGCCGAACAGGTACCGGTCGAAGACTGGCGTGATCCCGCCCGTGTAGGTGATGCGCGTGCGGAAGGCGGGGTTGACCGCGGATTCGACGGTCAGCGAGCGCACCGGCTGATAGAACGCGCCGAAGACCAGCCGGAAGGACTTGGCGTAACTGGTGGCCGAGTACTGACTTTGAATCCCGAGTTGGCCGCCACAGGCCCAGGCTGGCGTGACCACGGGCTGTGGGCGCCTGCACCCGCCCAGATGAACCCCCGCCGTCACCGCCGCGGCGACTGCCAGCGCCGCAAGGACCAGGGCCAGGGGGGAGACCTCGGCGCCGCCCCAGGGCAGCGTCAGCAGGCCGGCCGATGCCACCGCCGCATGCGTCCGGGCTGCGACAGCGATCGGCAGGGACGATGCCGCCAGCGCGACCAGGGGTTGCGCCAGGATTCCGGGCAGCAGGCCGAGGCACAGGCAGAAGCCGGCGAGTGCGAGGGGCGGGGCCGTCATCGCGGCGGGCGCCTCGCGCGCCTGAGCCGACTGCGAACTCCTGGCGCGACCCAGCAGCGCGGACCCGCAGACCTTGGCGAAGCAGGCGGCGGCGAGGCCGCCGGTGAGGGCCAGGGCCAGGATACCGGCAAAGCCGGCCAAAGCGAGGGACGGAGCGCCGGCCCCCGCGAGGCGGACCAGGGACTGGTAGGTAAGCCACTCGCTGACGAAACCGTTGAGGGGGGGTAGCCCCGCGATGGCTGCGGCCGCGACAAGCAGGGAGATACCGGTTAGGGGCATGCGCCCCAGCAGCCCGCCGAGGTCATCGAGGTTGCGGCCCGCGCCGGCCTGTTGAATCGCGCCTGCGTTCAGGAAGAGGGCAGTCTTGAAGAGCGCGTGGTTGATGGTATGGAAGAGGGCGGCGCCCAGGGCGGCGGCGGCCAGCAGCGGCATATGCAGGCTCTGACCGATGATCGCCACGCCGAGGCCGATGGCGATGATGCCGATGTTTTCCACGCTATGGTGGGCCAGCAGGCGCTTGAGATCATGCTCCATGAGCGCCTGGAGCACGCCAAGCACGGCCGAGACCACGCCGAGGCCAAGGACCACCGCACCCCACCAGAGGGGCCCGGGCCCCAGGATGGTCAGGGTGGTCAGGACGAGTCCGTACGTCGCGATCTTGAGCATGACGCCCGACATCAGCCCCGACACATGACTCGGTGCGACGGGGTGGGCGCGTGGAAGCCAAACGTGCAGGGGAACCAGCGCCGCCTTGCTCCCGAATCCCAGAAGGAGGAGCAGGAAGGCGCCCGAGCGCAGGCCGGCCGGGAGGACGGAAGCCGCGCGGGCCCATCCCGCGAACGCCATCGTCCCCGTCGCATTCGCCAGGATGAGGAAGGCGGCGACCAGGCACGCCGTCCCGGCATGCGTCATCACCAGGTAGACGAACCCGGCGCGCGTGACCTCGCGGCGCTCGCCGTCCGTCAGCACCAGCGCGAACGAGGCCAGTGACATGATCTCCCAGGCGATGAGGAAGGCCGGGGCGTTGGCGGCCAGCACCACGAGCGCCATCGCTGCCAAAAAGAGCGGCGTCAGGGACAGTACCCAGGCCTGCTTGGGCCGGCTGAGGTGGCGCACGTAGGCGTCGCCGTAAACCAGCGCCGCGATCCCGATGACCTGGATCAGCAACAGCATGAGGGCGGCCAAGGGCGTCAGGCCCAGGCGCAGCAGGAAGGGCGGTGGCCCAAGCTGCACGGTGACAGGGGGCACCGCGCCGCGCAGGCCAAGCACCGCGACCCCCGCCAGTCCGGTGGACGCGGCCACCGCCAACACCGTGGAGAGCTTGCTCTGGGGCCACAGCGCCCCGGCCAGGCCGGCCACGGCCAGACCCAGCAGACTCGCCGCCAGGGAGAAGGCAGTCACTGCTGAAGGGGCACCCGTGGGTCAGCGTCCGCCGGCGGCTCGCCGTCGGCGGAGAGCAGGCTGCGCATGGCGTCCAGTCGCTCGGTGAAAACGGAGCGCAGGGCATCGAGGACGACAAAGACCTCGGCGTCGCGCACCGCGTAGTGGACGGTGGCGCGGACCTTGTGGCTCGTCACGATACCGGCGCCGCGCAGCACGGCAAGGTGCTGGGAAATGTTCGCTATCGACGGGTCCACCTGCGCCTGTATGTCGGCGACGGACGCCGGACCTGTCCGCAGCACCTCCAGGATGCGGATGCGGACGGGGTGGGCCATGGCCTTGAGGTACTCCGCCTTGAAACGCTGCAGGTCGCCGAGCAGTCCGTGGGCCCTCCCCACCGACGTATCATGCGATCAGCTAGCAATTGTGTCAATCAGTCAATCAGTCAGTCGGTCAGTCAAGTTGGGGGCGCACGTACAAGCGCGGCATCTCCTCCATGGAGTCTGGCGAGCAATTGGGAGTCCGCCGGCAGACGGCCCAGTCAACGCTGCGTCGGTTCCGGAAGGCCGTGGTTCGGCGGGAGGGTATGGATCTGCTCGAGGGGCTGGGCGCGGCGGGCGACGGCTGCGTCGCCGGTGTCTGCGCGGGCCGCCGCGGCTGCGGCACGACCACCGCCAAGGTCGCAGTCGCAATGGCCCGTGAGCGGTCGCCCACCCTCAGCGTTCGGGGCTCAAGAGCTGACCATCCCCCACCGGTGCTTCGCGTCGGGCAATGTTCGGGCCGGCAGCAGGCGGTGGACCGCGCGCAGGTTCCAGCTGCGGCTGGCCGGCGGGGCTTGGGAACGCGAGCGGGCGGGTGAGGCTGAAGCCTGCGGGAGCGCCGGTGCCAAGGGCGTTGCGGCCAGCGAGCGTGGCAGTGGCGAGCGATGGCGAAGCCGGCCAAGGGCGATCGGGGCAGGCGGCGGCAGCGTAGTAGCAGGATGCGACACATTTCGGTGATACCCTGGCAGTTGCGGCGAAATTGGGACTTGACCTCCTCTCGCCGGTACCCCGCGTCCAGGGATGGACTCCCGGGGGAGGTCGCCGGCTGCGGCGGTCGATCTGCTCCACGATCGCGAATGGCGGGCATGAAGCCACCGCGCGCCGTTCCGAATTCCAACCGATCCGCAACGGCGAGTTTACCCGGCCCTCTGTCGCCAGGCGCACACTGGAACCCATGTAAGGTCCGTCCGCCGTCGCGGGGACTGCGTTTGGACCGTCCCCCCAGATTCCCGGGCCGGCTGGTCACTCGCCTCACACATGTTGGGGACTGCACACCGGCCACCCCCGCCGTGCGCGCATCGCGACCATCAGCCGCATGCGCCGGCGTGACGCCCCGGCACGGCCCCACCGCCAGAAAGGGGGCGTGGACGGCGCTCGCCGTCACCCGGCATCCGATTCTCACCGCGGTCCGATCGCCAGGAGGAAGATGTCACATGGTGCAGTTGGAACACGGGCGGCGACGCATCGGCATCGGGCGGGCGTTGGCGGCCGGCGCCGCGATCGGGCTCCTTGCGGCAGCGCTCGATGTGGCGGAGGTGGCCGTCTTGGGTGCCAAGTCGCCCCCCGCACTGGCGTCAGCAGGTGCCGGCTTCGCGGCGGGTGTGCTCGGCAGCTTGGTGTACTGGTGGTTCGCCCGGAGCCTGCGCCGGCCGGATGCGGCCCTCTGGATCACGACAATCGCCCTGGCGACGGCCATCGGTGTGCTGGAGGTGACGCTGCCGGCGGCGGCGGGCGGCGTGGGCTGGTTGCCCCTGGCCGGACTGATTGCTCCGCTCAAGCAGCTGGGGGCCGCCATCGGGCTGCTGCACTTCGGCGCCGGTCACTTTCCAGCCGCGTTCGTACGGGTGACGGTTCCGATGAACTACATTCCCGCCATACTGGTCGCCGGGCTCATGCCGAGGTGGACACGGGCCAGCAATTCCCGCACCCGCGCCCACGCGGCCACGTGAGGGCGACGGCCCGGTGCGGGCGTGCGCTGGCAGCCCGTTCCTGCCGTCTTCGCGGCCGGACCATCAAGGTGCCCTGCCAAGGGCGAACCGCGGCAGCAGTGGGGTAACGTTGCGAGAGGTCAGCGCACTTCCGGGATGACGGCCACCCGGCGCCCGGCGGGGGTCGACCATGGCCTGCGCCGCTGGTTGCGGCAGGTGTGCCAGGCCGCGGGCTGACCGCCGCCGGCACAGCCGGGGGGCGGTTCAGCCGGCCAGGGCCGTCTCCACCATCTCCGCCCACGGCCGCCCCGCGCCGCTGCCCCTGCGTGCCCACAGCATGAACTCGCGCACGCCGTGCTGAATGGGTACGGGGCTGGCCACCGCGCCCAGCGGGCCGATCCCCGCGGCGGCCGCGGCCGCGCCCAGGTCCATGAGCACCTCGCGGTAGACGGCCGGGTCCTCGATGCGGCCGGTACGCCGCAGCTCCGCCCGCGCCGTCTCGAAGAGCGGCTTGACCAGGCAGAGCAGGTCGGCCCGCTCGGCCAGCACCGGCAGCACGCAGCCCCACGCCTCGCGCAGCGACAGGTACGAGAGGTCGAGGGTGCAGAGGTCGGGCCGCGCCCCGCCCAGGCGCTCAGCCGTCACGTCGGCGATGTTCGTGCGCTCCATCACCACCACGCGCGGGTCGGCCCGCAGCCGGCCCAGCAGCTGCCCGAAGCCGACGTCGGCCGCGAAGACCCGCGCCGCGCCCCGCTGCAGCAGGCAGTCGGTGAACCCGCCCGTGGAGGCGCCGGCATCCAGGGCCACCCGCCCGGCGACGTCCACGCCGAAGGCGTCCAGCGCCGCCGCCAGCTTGTCGCCGCCCCGGCTCGCGTAGCGGCCCTGCCCCCGCACGTAGGCCTCGGCGTCGGGCACCACCGGCGTGCCCGGCTTGTCGAGCCGCACCCCGTTCACGACGGCGCGGCCCGTCAACGCCAGGGCCTCGGCCGCGCGCCGGTCGGGGGCGAGTCCGCGCTCCACCAGCAGCCGCCACGCGGGGATCTGCTTCATGGCCGTATCATGCCGGCCGCGAACCGGCCGGCCGGCAGCCCGGGCAGCCGCCACGCCAGGATGGGATCGGCGCCTGTTGCCGGTGCGTGCCAGGGGTGAGGCACGTCCCCGGGCACCCCCCTGCCGCCCCGTCCGGCCATGGCCGCATCGCGGCCTGCGCGCCGGTCGTCCGCCGGCCGCGGCAGGGGCCTGGCCCCGCTCCCTGGCCGCTCCACGCCGGCCGCCAGCGCCCACGCCACGATCGCTGTCTCACGCCTCCGCACGCGGCCGCCACCCTCGCCCATGCCGCCATCATGGCCCACCGCCGGGCGCCGTGTCGAGGCGGGTGTACCATTGTGCCGGGGGAGGGTGCAGCCTGAGCTCGCCGGCGCCTGTCCGCGTCCTGGTGGTCGGCTCCGACCGCGGGCTGCTCGCGCTCGTGCGCGCCGCCCTGCCGCCCGCCCGCTACGTCCTGGAGGCCGCCGACTCCGCGGAGTCCGGCCTTGGCGTCCTGTTCGCCCGCCCGCCCGACCTCATTGTCGTCACCTCGCGCCCCGACGGCTTCGACGGCACCGCCACGTGCCGCGACCTGCAGACGGTGGCCGAGTTGCCCGTCATCATGCTTGTCCCGGAGGGCGACACCCTTGGCGCCGTGCGCGGCCTGACCTGCGCCGACGACTACGTCGCCCTGCCCGTCGCCCCCGAGGAGGTGGAGGCCCGCGTGCGCGCCGTCCTGCGGCGGGCGTCCCGCGGCGACGGCACCCTCGCCCCCGCCTACGACGACGGCCGGCTGCGCGTGGACTTCCGCGACCGCGTCGCCACCCTGGGCGGCGGCCCCCTGCCCCTGACGCCGACCGAGTACCGGCTGCTGGCGCTGCTGGCGGGCAGCCCCCGCCGCGTCTTCCCCCAGCGCGAGCTGCTGCGCCGCATCTGGGGCGATGCCTACGCCGACGACCCCCACCTGCTGCGCCTGCAGGTGGCCAATCTGCGGAAGAAGGTCGGCGACGGGTACATCCGCACCCATCGCGGCCTCGGCTACTCGTTTCAGCCGTCGTGAGCGACGGCGCGTACGCGCCGTCGCCGCAAATCCCGCGCTGTCGGGATGGGGGAGTGGGCGGCAGCCCCGGGCGAACGCCGCCAGCCAGGGGGACGGCCATGAACGCGGCCGCGCTGCGCGCCTTCATCACGGGCGAGACCGCGCGGGTCCGTGGCAACTTCGGGTTCCGCATCGGCAGCGGGACGAGCGAGGTCGCCTGGCACGCCGAGGAGCGCTTCCCGCTGGCCGGCGTCTTCAAGATCGGCGTGCGGATGGGGCTGCTCGACGAGGTGGCGGCCGGGCGGCAGCGCCTTGACACCCGCGTCGGCGCCGGCGACATCTCGCCGGGCTCGGGCATCCTGTACGAGCGGGCGCCCGGCGCGGCGGTCACCGGGCGCGACCTGGCGACCCTCATGATCATCGCCAGCGACAACACGGCCACCGACATCCTCCGCGGGCGCGTGGGCATCGATCGCATCGTGGCGGCGCTGCGGCGGCGCGGGTACACGGAGACCGAGATCACCGAGGACTGCTTCCGCCACTTCGCCCGCGTGGTCGGCGCCGACCCGGACGACCGCGGTGCCGCCAGCCGGGCGGAGGTGGCGCGGCGGCTGGACGCCGCATCCATGGCTGCGGGGCGGCGGGCGCCTGGCGTTTGAAAGGCCCTGTCGCGCGACGAGCCCGAGGACGAGACGCTGGCGGCCGAGCGGCTGATCGTCCGCCTGGCCGGCGCGGCGTGCGAGGAAGCGACAGCCGGGACGGCCCAGACCGCCTAAATGTAACGTAGACATTCGCGCGGTCCCCGGAGACGCCTCCCTGGATGCGGCCGGCCTACCGTTGCCGCATGAGGAGGCGCGCGAAGATGGCTTTTCTTGGACCGCGTGAGAAGGGATACGTGCAGCAGCAGCTGGCGGGGCTGCCGCGCGGCGTGACGCTGATGGTCTTCAGCGACGGCGCCGCCGAGGGCAGCAAGGCGATGGAGACGCTGGCGGCGGAGCTGGCCGAGGCCGTGCCGGCCCTGCAGGTGCGGACGGTGCCCGCATCCGGCCCCGAGGCCGAGCAGTTCGGCACCGACGGCCGCTCGCCGGCGCTGGCGCTGGTGCCGGAGGGCGCCGCCGCCGGGCCCGCCAACGGCATCCGCTTCTTCGGCTTTCCGGGCGGCTACGAGTTCAGCTCGCTGCTGGACGCGATCCGCCGCGTGGCGGGGGCGGACCCGGGCCTGGACAGTGCGCTGCTGGCCGAGCTGGTGGCGCGCCAGGAGCCGCTGCACCTGCAGGTGTTCGTGACCCAGAGCTGCCCGCACTGCCCGCGGATGGTGCAGCTGGCCCACCACATGGCGCTGGCGAGTCCCCTGGTGCGGGCCGACATGATCGACGCCGCGGAGTTTCCGCGGCTGGCATCCCTCTATGACGTGCAGGGCGTGCCGCTGACGGTGATCGACGGGCGGCCGGCCATCACGGGCGCGGCGCCCGAGCGGCGCATGCTGGCCGAGCTGCGCGGTGGAAGGAGCTGAGATCAGCATGGGTGTGGCAAAGTTCTTCGCGAGCTCCGTGGGCCGCTGGCTGCGGGTCGTGGTCGGCCTGGCGCTGATCGTCGGGACGCTGACCGGCTGGGCATTGTGGCTGGGTATCGTGGGCGTGCTCTTCGTCGTGGTCGGCGCGGCCAACGTATGCCTGCTGGCGCCGCTCTTCGGCGGTCCGCTCAACGGCCGCAGGCTGTGAGGGCCCGGTCCGGCCCGAGAGCGGGCGGCAGGCAGGCGCGCGGGTCCGCCCCCGCGCGCCCAGCCGCGCGCCCAGCCGCATCGCCGTATTATCATGGAACACGGGGGCCTGAGGCGTGCGCATGACGGCGGAGTGGAAGGGTGCCATGGCGTTCGATGTGGCTGCCGGTTCCGGCCACACGGTGCGGATCGATGCCGCGGCGGATGCGGGCGGCGCCGACTCCGGGCCTCGCCCGAAGGAGCTGCTGCTGGCCGCGCTGGCGGGATGCACGTCCATGGACGTGATCTCGATCCTGGCCAAGATGCGGCAGCCGGTGCGCGTCCTGCGCGTGCGCGCCGAGGGGAACGAGGTCGAGCACCATCCCAAGGTCTTCCCCGCCATCGACGTGACCTACGAGGTCGAGGGCGACGGGCTCGACCCCGAGCGGCTCGCCCACGCCGTCGCCCTCTCGCAGTGGCGGTACTGCCCGGTATCGGCCATGCTGCGCCCGGCGGCGGAGATCCGGGTGAAGATCCT
>JAJYVM010000145.1 GCA_021792015.1 Bacillota bacterium
GCGAGCCGGCGCTGGTTCTGCTCCATGGCGTCGGCGATGCCGCGGGCGTCGCTGCAGGTGCCGCCGGCCTGTGGCCACTGGTTGCCCCGTGACCAGCCCGACGCCTTCGCCGCTGCGGTCGATGCCTTTCTGGCCCCAGGCGAGGATGATGCGTAGCATCCGGCACGGAGACGGCGCGGGCGGGCGGGGCCAAGGAGCCGGCCGCCATTGACCCAGCCGGATGATGTGCGCCGCGCAATCAGTCGGGAGCGGCGCCGGCGTCGGGCTCGGGGCGCGGCGGGGCCAGGGTCTGCAGGACGAAGATCGCCAGCACGATGATGTGCACCGACGTGCACCAGATGCAGATCTTGCCGATGACGAGGAGCTCGGTGTACACGAGGTACACGACGACGGCGGCGCCGATCAGGGTCCAGATGTTGGCGGCGCGCTCCTTCCAGCCGCCGACCGCCCCCGCTCCCCAGAGCAGCCAGAGCGCCACGATGAACCACACCAGGCCGTAGAGCGCGACCGGCAGCCCGAGCACGACGGATTGCGCGCTGGTCAGGACCTGCGCGCAGTCGATGACGCCCGTGTTGGAGCAGTAGAGCGGCACCGACGAATCAAAGTGCAGCAGGGTCAGGTAGCCGGCGATGACGACGCCGATCGCCGCCAGGGTTGGGCGTATCCAGCGGGGCACGCTCACTGGCTGCCGCCCCCCTTGCCCGGCAGGGTCGCCGCCGCCGCCGTGACGCCGGCGCTGCCGCAGACCGCGGCGGGATGGCCACCGTCCACGGCGCAGATGCTGGCGGCGATCTCGTTGGCGTTGGCCAGGATCGCCTGGGCCGCCGCGGTCTTGCCGGCCGCGAGGCTGGCGGCGATCTGGCCCTGGCTGACCCCGTGCAGGAGCTGCGGCGAGTAGCCGGATCCCACCCACGCATAACGCTTGCCGACCAGCAGGAACGGGATGTGCCCGGCGCGCCTGGCCGAGAAGTACGGCCGGGCGTTGTACTTGTCGAGCAGGGCCATCTGGGCGCTGGTGGGCGTCTGCAGGTTCGTGTAGCCGTTCGGGCCGCCCGGGACGTTGCTCAGCGTCTCCACCGGCTCGAAGTCGATGTAGCTGCTCGTGAAGGTCGAGCGGTAGAACGTGAAGGTCGGCGTGTCCGGGTAGACGTCGTTGCTGGCGGAGCGGGTGTACGCGAGCCCGTGGAACGTGCCGAAGCGGGCCAGGGCCGTCACCATCGCCCAGCGCTCGGCGGCGCAGAACGGGCAGTACTCCGCCCCGACATACAGCACGAGCGGCAGGCCCGCCGCCGTCGCGGCGCTGGTGGCCGCGCCCGCCCCGACGTAGGTGGGGGCCCTGGCGCCCTTGGCGCCCACGGCATCCCAGGTGGCGGCAGGGATTCCCGTCAACTGCGCCATCACGCCCGCCGGCACCGGCGTCCGGACCCCGGCCGCGGCCACGCCGCTGCCGCCGACCCCCCGCAGGATGGCCACGATTACGATCGCGGCGATGGCCGCGATCACCGCAGGCAGCGCCCACATCCTGTCGCGCCCGCCGGCGCCGCGCCGGGTGTGGCGAGTCCGGGTGGACATGACGACGCCCCCTCCTACGTGCTGCCGCCGGAGCGTCCCACGGCGGCGGCGACCTGGCTCGACAGCTGGCTCAGCGGCAGCACCCCCGTGTGCTGCCACAGCACCTTGCCGTTCGCGGCGACGACGGCCATGAACGGCAGCTCCGTCACCCGGTAGGCGTCCATCACGCGCCCCGTCGCATCCAGCCCCACAGGGAACGGAACGGCGGCCTTCTGCAGAAAGTCCGCGACCCACTGTGTCGAGGGCTCGGACACGCGCAGGTCCACACCCACCACCGGCGGCAGGCCGAGGCCCGGCGCCTGTGCGGAATATTTGGCCAACGTCCGCAGGTCCTCCTGGCACGCCGTGCACCAGGTGGCGAAGAAGTCGACCAGGCGCGTGCCGCCGGCGGCCGGGCTGCCGACGGCGAGCTGGCCCGTCGCGCCGCCGGGCAGCAGCGCCGGCAGCACGAAGGTCGTGCTGAGCGCCCCTCCGCTCACCGGCAGGGGGCTCACGCGCGGGTCGCCCGGCAGGACGGACGCGATGCGCCGCGCCAGATCCGTCGATTCAGGCACGGTGCCGCTGAAGTTCGGGTCGGTGGTGAAGAGGTAGCGCTCCCGCCCCTGGGCGTCCAGCACGTAGACGGCGTCGGTGTGGGTGATCGCCCCGCCCGGCTCGATCGAGACCGAGATGTGGTAGACGCGGTACAGGTGGTTCAGCTCGCTCGCCGGCCCGGTGAAGAAGAGCCACTGGTGGGTCATGCCATGCGCCCGCGACCAGGCCAGCACGTCGGCCGTGCTCGTGGCGGTCGGGTTGGCGTTGACGGCCAGCAGCTGCACGTTCTGTCCGGCCGTGCCCAGCTGCTCCTTGGCGTCCACCAGCATCCGCGCCGTCAGCGGGCACGTGGTCGTGCAGCGGCTGTCGATGAAGGCCAGCACGACCGGGTTGCCGCGAAAGCTGGCCAGCGTGTGTTGCTGCCCGAACTGATCCGTGAGCGTGAAGCCGGGCGCCGGCGTGCCGGCGAGCACCGTGCCCGGGTCGATGGGATCGCCCAGGGCGTCCAGCTGCGGCGGCGCTGCGTCCGTCGGGTGCAGCCGCGGCACGACGACCACCGCGAGCAGCACGGCCGCGGCGCAGGCCGCCACCAGGGTCCAGGCGATCCAGCGCACAAGTTTGAGAGTCAGCGTGCAGGTCCCCTTCGCTTGCCCGTCATCCTACCACTGCATGCGCGAGACACGAACGTACCCGTTCGTGCGAGGGGCGGCGGGCTCCACACGGCAATGGCGGCCGGGGCGGTCAGAGGAGCGGGGTGTGCGGCGCCGGATCCGGCACCGGGTCGATGCCGCGGTAGCCTGCGAACCACCTGAAGAAGCTCTTGGCGAACTCCACGCCCATGGAGAGCGCCGAGGCCAGGCGCATGATGATGCCGCCGATGATCTGGTCGTCCAGCGGGCTGAGGCCCCAAAGGCGCGGCTGGTGCACGTAGAACGTGTAAAAGGGCGCCGGCGCGAACGTGATGATGGCAAACGGCACCGTCATCAGGACCTCTTCGACGAACAGATACACGAGCTTGGCGCTATCCTGCAGCCGCGGCAGCTCTGGCAAGGGGCTCAGCAGCGGCCACCAGACGATCAGTCCGATGACCATGAACATCGCGTGCTCGGTGAAGTGGACCGCTTCGTGCGTCAGCGTCAGATTGTACAGGTACGGCAGGTGCCACACGCTCAGGATGCTGATGAAGATCCCAAGCGCGGCCGCCGGGTTCACGCACTTGGTCCACAACCAGCGGAAGAAGCCGCGGCCGAGGATGGCGCGGGCCAGCCAGTCCGGCGTGCCCGCCAGGAACAGCGGCGCACAGGCGAAGATCAGCAGCATGTGCTCGAGCATGTGGGCGCTCATCAGGTAGTTGTCGGACAGCCAGTCCAGCGGGCTGCCGAGTCCCACATACAGCGCGAGGCACCCCAGCAGGAAGTAGGTGCGCTTGCTTTTTGTCGGCGCCCTGCCCCACCCAAGGCGGTCCCGCAGCGGACCCGTCACCACGAGGTACGAGGCGGCCAGAACGAGGGCGATCACGCCCACGTCGGCCGCGTTCCAAAGGTTCCAGAACCCGGCGCCCGCCAGGGCCTGCTGCAGCGAGATGGTCACGGTGTGACTATATCCCCCGGTGGGCACGGGGCCAAGGTCGCGGACGGCAGGGTGCGGCGCGCGCCGCGTGGAAACTTCGGGGTTACCTGATTGGGGGAGGGGCGGTGGGCGCGCTGCGGTACCGCGTCGAGGCGCCGGTGTTCGAGCTGGCGCCGCAGTATGTGCGTGGCGTCGTCGTGGCCGAGGGGGTCGAGAACGGGCCGTCGCCGGCCGACCTCGTCGCGCTGCTGCGGGCGGAGGAGCGCGCGCTGCGGGCCCGGCTCGGCAGCGTCGAGCGGTTGGTGGCCGATCCCCGGATCCAGGCGTGGCGGGCCGCGTATCGCGCGTTCGGCGCCCGGGCCAGCGAGTTCCACAGCTCGATCGAGGCGCTCGGGCGGCGGGTGGTGAACGGCCGCGAGCTGCCGTCCGTCAACCGGCTCGTGGACATCGGCACCGTGCTGGCCCTGCGGCACCTTGTGCCGGTGGGCGCGCATCCGCTGGACGGCGTCGAAGCCGACCTCGGGTTGCGGCGCGCGGCGGGCGGCGAGCCGTTCCGGCCGCTGGGGGCCGATGTCGACGAGCAGGTGGCGCCGGGCGAGGTGATCCTGGCCGCCGGCGGCGAGGTGCTGACGCGCCGGTGGACGTGGCGGCAGTCGGCCGGATCCGCCTGCCAGCCGGACACAAGGGCCGTCGAGGTCAACGTGGACGGGCTGCCGCCGGTGGGGGCGGACGAGGTCGCCGCGGCCTGCGTCGAGCTTGAGGGCTTGATGACGGGCTTTTGCGGTGGCCGCGCGCGGCATGAGCTGCTCCACTCCGGCCATCCTGAGATGGTGTTGCGCGGCGGGGCATGAGGTCCGGACGCGCGGCGGAAGGATGGGCGGTCGCGCGTTGGTGCGGTCCTGGGGCACGATGGCCTGACGATCGGTGGGCGGGTACGGCGGGCGCTGGCGCGGCGCTGGCACGCGATCGGGCTATGGGCGGTCCACGGTGTCCGCTGCGCGCGCATTGCCTGCTCGTGGCGGCTGCGCGCGCATTGCCTGCTCGTGGCGGGCTCCGGTCGTGGGGACCTGCGGCTCAATGCGCGTGCGAGTGCCCGTGCGGATCGGCGGGCCCGGGGTTCAGGTGGCCGCCGCTGAAGAAGCTGGCCGCGACGAACGTCGTGAACGGCACGGCCAGCACCAGGGCGATGGAGCCGACCAGGATCTGCACCATCTGCGCGCCGACCAGATCCAGGTTCAGCGTGTTCTGCCAGCCGAGGTTGCTCCGCGCGAGCAGGACGACAAGCGGCAGGGACGAGCCCACGTACGCGAGCACCAGCGTGTTGATCAGGGAGCCGATGTGGTCGAGGCCGACGTTCATGCCCCGCTCGTAGAGGTCCCAGAGGCCGATGCGGTCGCCGCCCAGCCGGTAGAGCTCGGCCACGGACGAGGCCTGGCCGACCGTCACGTCGACCAGCGCGCCCAGCGCGCCAATGACCAAGCCCGTGAGGACCAGGCCCTGCACGTTGACCTTGGATCCGCCCGTCAGGAGATAGACGCTCTCCTCGGTGCCGAAGCCGGTGATGTGGGCCAGTTGGATGAAGCCGCTGCCGATCACGAGCGCGATCGCGACCGTGACGACGGTTCCGGCCAGCGCGGCCGTGGTCTTCCAGTTCAGGCCGTGCACGAAGTACATCGCGACCGCCAGGATGCCGCCGCTGCCCAGCAGGGCGAGCACGACCGGGTTGGCGCCGCGCAGGATGGCCGGCACGACCACCGCCAGGACGATCGCCAGACCGGCCCCCGTGGCGAGCACGGCGCGCAGGGCCTTGCCGCGCCCCACGGCGGCGGCGACCAGCACGAATAGGATCAACAGCAGGACAAGGGCCGGTCCGCGCTGCCAGTCGGAAACCGCGTACACGCGCGTGTTGCCCGGTCCCAGGTAGTACTCGACCTGCACGCGATCGCCGACGTGGTAGTGGTTGATCAGGGCGACGATGGCGCCGGGGCCCTGCCGCGAGCCCGTCTGGGCCCTGACCACCATGCCGTTGTCCAGGCGGACCGTGGCTGTGCCGCCGCTCCGGGTCAGCCCCAACACCGTGCCGTACGCCGTGCCGGTGTTGCCCGAGACGGGGGTGGGCGCCGTGAAGGCGCCCCGCAGAAGGCTGTAGGCGACGAGGGAGATGACGGCGACGGCGATCACCGCGGACCAACGGCCGACGCCGGAGCGGCGGCGCTCCGCGGGCGGGTGTGCCTGCGGGGGGTGCCCACGATCGTGATGGTGGCCGTGGTCGTCCTGGTCGTGATGGGGCGGTGCCGCCGGCGCCAGATTCACGTCGAATAGAGCCTCCTGGCCAGGGTTTCGCGCGGTCGACGCTGGATTTTGAGCATCGCGGGTGGCGTCCGCACCACATGAGCGCGGTGCGGTGGCGGGCGCGGGGACCGGCCGCCGCTGACGGCGCGGGGTGGCCAATCGGGAAATTTGGGGGGTTTTGGCCCATTTGTGGCGAATCAATGCGGCATGTGCGGCAGCGCCGGCTGCGTGACGAACGGGCCGCCCCCGGCAGCCCTGCGGGTGCTCGAAGTCGGGATGGGCTGGTTCCCCGAGCGTCCGGGCGGGCTGAACCGCGTCTTTTACCAGCTCACCCGCCACCTGGCCCGGGAGGGTATCGAGGTGGACGGCTTGGTCCAGGAGATGGCGGCGCCGGCCTCCGGGCGCGGATGGGCCGTGCGCGGGATGGCACCGTCCGGAACCCCGTTTCTGCCGCGGCTGCGAGCGCAGCGGACGGCCCTGGCCGCCGCGCTGCGCGCCCGCCCCCACGACCTCGTGGCCTCGCACTTCGCCCCCAGCATCTGGCCATCCGCCGGCCGGCTCGACGCCCCGCTCGTGGTGCACTTCCACGGGCCCTGGGCCCTTGAGGGCCGCGCGGAGGGGGCGGGCAGGCTAAAGGAGCTGGCGGCCTGGCGCATGGAGCGCGACGTCTACCGCCGGGGCAGACGCTTCATCGTTCTGTCGCACGCGTTCGGCGACCTGTTGCATCGCCACTACGGCGTTCCGGCCGAGCGCATCCGGGTCGTGCCGGGCGGGGTGGAGACGGAGCGCTTCACCCCGGAGATGGGCCGGGAGGCGGCCCGCAGCCTGCTGGGCTGGCCTGCGGACCGGCCCCTGATCGTCTGCGTGCGGCGGCTCGCGCGGCGCATGGGGCTGGAGAACCTGCTCGAGGCGATGGCGCTGGTGCGGGAGCGCTGTCCCGACGCGATGCTGGTGGTGGCGGGGCAGGGCGGCCTGCGGCAGGAGCTTGAGCAGCGGGCCAGGAGCCTCGGCCTGGATGGTCGGGTCCTCTTTGCCGGCCGCGTGTCCGATGAGGACCTGCCGCTCGTGTACCGCGCGGGGGATATCAGCGTCGTGCCAACCGTCGCGCTCGAGGGGTTCGGTCTCATCGTCGTCGAGTCGCTGGCATGCGGCACGCCCGTCCTGGCCACGCCGGTCGGCGGGGTTCCTGAGATCCTGCGCCCACTGGACCCCGCCCTCATCTGCGAGAGCGCCGCGGTCAGCCACCTGGCCGAGCGGCTGCTGGCGGCGGTCGCGGGCGGCATGCGGCTGCCGAGCGCCGAGGCGTGCGCAGCGTACGCGCGGCGGGAGTTCGCCTGGCCAGCCGTGGTGCGGCGGGTGCGTGCCGTGTACGAGGAGGCGATGGGCGGGCAGGGGTAGGCGTGATGGGTGCGGCCAGGGGAGGGCGCGGCGGGGGGACGTCCGGCCCGGGAGGCGTAGCGACGGGTGCGGCCGGAGAACCACCGCCGGCGAGGCCGGGGCGGCGGGTGCGGCTGCGCAGGTCGCGGCGGCGGGATCACCATCGCCGTTGGCTACCGTCCGAGCGCCTGCGGCTGTATGGTGGCGCTGCCCATGCCAACGGTCATGCACACGCCCGAATAACTGACGTCCGCCGGCCCGCCGGCCCGGCCGTCGGTCGCGCATCCATTGGCGGCCGATTTGCCCTCGCTGGCGCGGCAGGCCATGATAGGCGGGGAGGTCGCTTGGCGTACCGGGCCGCACGAGCGCTGTTCGCGGAGGTTGGACGCGGGCACATCGCGTGATGCTCGGGCGCGGTGCCGTGCGTGGCCATGCGTGCCCCGCGCGTCCCACACGCGAATCCACCGCCGCTGGTGAGGGCGCCGGGTGCCCTTCGGGACCGTGCGCGGTACTGCGCCTTCGCCCGCGGCGCCTCGCATGAGCCAGGACCGGCGTTCGTCCCGTGCGGGCCCTGGCGAGGCCCGGCGCTCCCTGAATCCCGCGTCCGGCCGCTCGAAGCGCCGTGCACCAGGTGGGAGCCGGGGCGAGGGCGGTGGCGAGGCGTCCGCCGAGGGATCCCTCCAGCCCACGCTCGCCGCCGTGGGGGCGCCCATCCCTACCAGCGTCGGCCCCGGCGCCCGGCGGCCCGACGACTCCGGACCCGGCGGCGGCGCCGCCGGCCGGGTCGCGGGCACCCTCGCCCGCACCACGACCATCGTCACAGCGGCCCTGCTGGCCAGCCGCCTGCTGGGGTTTTTGCGCGATACCTCGCTCAGCGACCGGTTCGGAGCTGGCCACCTCGCTGACGCCTATGTGGTTGCGGCCACGGTGCCGCTGCTGATCTTCGGCGTCGTCGGCCAGGCGCTGCCGACGATCTTCATCCCCCAATACACCCGGGTGCTGCAGGCGGAGGGCCGCCAGCGGGCGGCGGATCTGGCCAACAACATCAACACCACCCTGACCGCGGTCGCGCTCGTCCTGATGGTCGCCATGTGGTTTCTGGCGCCCCTGGTCGTCTCCATCGTGGCCCCAGGGATCAAAAACCCGAGCGAGGTGGCGCTGGCCGGCTCGATGGTGCGAATCCTGGTCCCCATCATCGTCTTCTACCTCTGGTCCGCCGTCATACAGGGGATCCTGAACGTCCACGGCCACTTCCTGGCGCCCGCGGCCATGGGCGTGCCCCAGAACCTGATCATCATCGCCGCCATCTTCATCGGCGCGAGCGGGCTGATCCCGGGCGGCATCACCGTCGTGGCGTGGGGCAGCATGATCGGC
>JAJYVM010000146.1 GCA_021792015.1 Bacillota bacterium
AACCACGCGTTGGGGTTCATCGGGCCGTTGGCGACGGCCCCGAGCCCGTTCGGGTAAGCGATCTTCAGAAACTCCCGCATATCCAGCGCGTGGACGATGGCTTGGCGCACTGCCCGGATGCGAAGCGCCGGCACATCGAAGCTGAAGCCCCAACCCTCGATGTCCGAGCCGTACGGCTGCTGATAGACGTTGAGGAAGCTTTTGGCCCTGAGGTTGCCGTACTGAGTCGGGTCCGGGTACAGGCTGCCGTCGATCTCGCGCGTCTCCAGCGCCAGCACGAGGGTGCTGGCGTCAGGGATCACCCGGTGCGTGAACCGGTCGAGGTAGGGCCGGCCGCCCCAGTAGTTGGGGTTGGCCACGGCAACGAAGTCGCCGCCGACCGTCCACGACTTGAACGCAAAGGCGCCCGTGCCGATGGGATGATTGTTGAAGGCGGTGGCGGTGCGCGGGTCCTTGCCCTGCAGCAGGTGCGTGGGCAGCGGGCGCAGGATGTAGAAGTTGTTCAGAAACGGCGCGTTGGGCGCGCTGAGGTTGAATTGGATCGTCTGGGGACCGAGCACCTTGATGCCGGCACACGCCCCGGGGGCGTCGCTGCTGACGGCATCCGCACCCTGGATGATCTCAAACTGCGTGCGGTACGGACCCGTGTAGCGCGGCATGAGAATGTTGAGCACCGTGAACTCCACGTCGCGGGCCGTGAACGGCTGGCCGTCCTGCCACTTCACGTCGCTGCGCAGGGTGAAGGTGTACTGCTGGCCGTCGGGCCGGATGTCCCACTTGGTCGCGAGGTTGGGCACGAGGCTCAGGTTGTCCGGATTGCGGGCCAGCACGGGGTCGAACATCATCATCGTCCGCCACGTGCCCTCGGACTCCGTGGTGTAGATGGGGTTGATGCTCGATGCCTCGCCCAGGGTGCCGATGATGATGCTGCCGCCGACCCTCGGCGCGGAGCTGGCCGCGGCCGCGCCCGCCGTGCCGCTGGCAGCCTTTCCGGACGTCGCGGCCGAAGCGCCGCCTGTGGCCGCCGTCCCTCCGCCGCATGCCGCCAACAGCCCGCCAAGGGCATACGCCCCTGCCAACCCGCCGGCGCGGCGGATCATGTCACGCCGCGTGACCTGCCCGACTCGGTCCGACACAGCATCACCCTCCTCGTGGGAGGGTGGTTTCTTTGTGCGGAACGCTCATCCCTTTCTCGAAATATGGCGCCGCCCGTCGATCCGGGCGGCGCCATCCTTGCGCGACTGGTACGGGTCACCCGATGGCGGGCAGCGCCATCTCCATCAGGAAGCCCTCGAAGGCGCGCAGGTCGTTGTTGACGACGTCGTCGAGCTGCTTGAGGCTGGTGTCGACGGCCGCGGCGGTCTCCTCGAACAGGGCCCGCGACTGCTTGTTGGGCCGCCAGTCGGCGGAGCCGACCACCTGCAGCAGGTGGGCCAGCTCATCGTTCAGCTTGGGCGTGAGGCCGATGGGGTGGGCGTTCTTGCCCCGGTCGACCTGCACGAGCGCGCCCTCGACCACGCCCAGCTTCTCGCGCACGGGCTGCGCCCGCTCGTCGAGCCGGGCCTTCAGGGGGTGCCCCTCCGCCCGCTTCGACCAGGCGTCGACCTGGCCGCGCAGGGTGCGGATCCGGTTGACCGCGGCGTGGGCGGCGGCGAGCTTGTCGCGGATCTCCAGGCTCAGCTTGTACTGCGCCTCCAGGTCCGCCGGCGTGGCCTTGCTGCGTGGATCGGGGACGAGGCGCACGGGCTGCGAGACGGAGCCGAGGCTGCTCGTCAGTTCGACGACGTAGTCTCCCGGCGCCACCAGGGGCCCCTCGGCGCCCAGGCGCGCCCAGCGCTCGGAGACGCCCGTCTCCTCCAGCTTGGTGGCGCCGGCGGCGCGCATGTTCCACACGAAGCGGTTGGCCCCAGCGGCCTTGGGCAGGCCCGTGTCTGTTCGCACCACCTGCCCGGCGGCATCCTTGACCGTCAGCGTGACCTCGCCCTCGGGCTCCTTGGCCAGCACGTAGTTCAGGATCACGCCGGGCGGCGGGTTCTGGCCGGCGTCGGCAAACTCCGCCGCGGCCTGGGTCGTCGCGCGCTTGGTCAGGTAGTTCGTGCCGCCGCCCGGGAAGACCCGGGTCACAATCGGGTGCTCCAGCGAGACGTCCTCGGGGGCCATCATGCCGCCGCGGCCGTTGCTGCGGAAGCGCACCGTCGTGCGCGGCGCGAAGAGGTGGATGGCCGCCTGCGGCGCGTCCTGCCGCAGCGGCGTGAGGTCATCCAGGATCCAGAAGCTGCGGCCGTGAGTCGCCACCACGAGGTCGTCGTCCTTGATGACGAGGTCGTGGATCGGCGTCAGGGGCAGGTTGAGGTTCAGGCGGTGCCAGTTGCCCCCGTCGTTGAAGGAGACGTACACGCCGGACTCGGTCCCGCAGTAAAGCAGGCCCTTCTTGGCGGGATCCTCGCGGATGGCGCGGGTGAAGTCGTCGGCGGGCAGGTCGCCGTGGATGGCCTGCCACGTCTTCCCGTAGTCGCTGGTCTTGAGGAGGTACGGCTTCAGGTCGTCCAGCTTGTACCGGGTGGCGGCGACGTAGGCGGTGGCCGGATCGTGCCGCGACGGCTCGATCAGGCTGATCAGCGCCCACTCCGGCAGCAGGCTCGCCGGCGGCGTGACATTGTCCCACGTTTTGCCGCCGTCCTTGGAGATGTGGATCAGGCCGTCGTCGGAGCCCGCCCAGAGCAGGTCCCGCGCCGTGGGGGACTCGGCGAACGCGAAGATGGTGCAGTACACCTCGACGCCCGTGTGGTCCTTGTTGATGGGACCGCCGGACGGACCGAGCTTGCTCGGATCGTTCCGCGTCAGGTCGGGGCTGACCAACTCCCAGCTGTCGCCGTCGTTGGTGGTCTTGAAGACGCGATTGCCGCACACGTAGAGCGTGTTCATGTCGTGTGGGCTGATGTGGATGGGCGAGGTCCACTGGAAGCGGTACGTGTACTCCTCCGAGGCCCGGCCGGCCGTGCGCTGCGGCCAGGGCGAGATGTCCCGCCGCTCGCGCAGGCGGTGGTCGTAGCGGGTGATCCGCCCGCCTTCGCCGCCCCCGGAGCTGCCCGCGTAGATGACGTTCGGGTCGTCCGGGCGCACCTCGATGAAGCCGCTCTCGGCGCCGCCCACGTCAAACCACTCGCGCAGGGCGATGCCGGCCTCATCCGTCCGGCTGGGCACGCTCATGGTCGAGTTGTCCTGCTGCGCGCCATACACGCGGTACGGGAACGCGTTGTCCGTGGTCACGTGGTAGAACTGCGCCGTCGCCTGGTTGAAGATCGTCGACCAGGAGAGGCCGCCGTCGAAGCTCACGTTGGCGCCGCCGTCGTTGGCCTGGATGATGCGGTCGGGGTCGGCCGGGTCGATCCAGAGGTCGTGGTTGTCGCCATGGGGCGTGATCATGCGCGTGAACGTCTTGCCGCCGTCCGTGGTCCTGAACATGCCGAGGTTGCACACGTACATCTTCTCGGCGTTCTTGGGGTCGGCGAAGATGTGCATGTAGTAAAAGGCGCGCGCCTTCAGCTCGGGGTTGTCGTTGACCAGGGTCCAGGTGGCGCCGCCGTCGTCGGAGCGGAAGAGGCCGCCCTCGGCCGCCTCGACCACGGCCCAGACGCGATCGGGCCGGGCCGGCGAGACGGCCAGGCCGATCTTGCCCTTGATGCCCTTGGCCATGCCGGGCGCATCGCTGAGCTCCGTCCAGTGCTCGCCGCCGTCCGTCGACTTGAAGATCCCGCTCCCCGGGCCGCCGCTCGACAGGAAGTGCGGCCCGCGGCGGCTCTGCCAGAGCGAGGCGTAGAGCACGCGCGGGTTGGTCGCGTCCATGGCCAGGTCGATGGCACCCGTATCCTCGTCGCGGTAGAGGATCCGCTGCCAGCTGCGGCCGCCGTCGGCCGAGCGGAAGAGCCCGCGCTCCTGGTTCGGCCCGAAGGCGTGCCCGAGGGCCGCGACATACACGAGGTCGGGGTTGGTGGGATGGACGCGGATGCGGCCGATGTGCCGCGTGTCGGCGAGGCCGATCTTGCTCCAGGTGCGGCCGGCGTCCGTGGACTTGTAGACCCCGTCGCCCGCCACCACGTTGCCGCGGATGTGGGCCTCGCCCGTGCCGACGTAGATGACGTTCGGGTCGGACGGCGCCACGGCGATCGCGCCGATGGACGCGGAGCCGAAGTACCCGTCGCTGATGTTCTGCCAGGTGATTCCCGCGTCGACGGTCTTCCACACGCCGCCGGCGCAGGACCCGAAGTAGAACACCAGGCGCCGCCCGGGGTCTCCGGCCACGGTGACCGCGCGGCCGCCGCGGAACGGGCCGATGAGCCGCCAGCGCAGGGACTGGTACGCCTCTGGGAGTGCCATCGCGTCGCCTCCTCGTGAGGATCGGCGGCCGCCGGGCGGCCGCCGATCACCCATTTCCTACGGGAGGCGAGAATTCCTGCTCAGAGCTGCATGCGCGGGTCCAGGGCGTCGCGGATGCCGTCGCCGACGAAGTTGATGGCCAGCACGGCGACGACGATCATCACGCCCGGGGGAATCCAGAGCCACGGCATCGTGTGCAGGACCGTCAGGGACTGGGCGTCGTTAAGCATGTTGCCCCACGACGCGATCGGCGGCTGCACGCCAAGGCCCAGGAACGAGAGCCCGGCCTCCAGCAGGATCGAGCTCGCCGCGCCGAACGTCCCGGCGACCAGCACGGGTCCCAACGCGTTCGGCAGCATGTGCTTGAACATGATGGCGGCGTTGGAGGCCCCCGACGCCTTGGCGGCCTCCACGAAGTCCTGCTCGCGCAGCGAGAGGAAGCTCGACCGCACAAGGCGGGCCACCCCCGGCCAGCCGATCAGGCCGATGACCGCCATGACGTTGTACAGGCTGGGCCCGACCACGGAGACGACGACCAGAATCAGCATCAGCACGGGGAAGGACAGCACCATGTCCGTGAAGCGCATCACGACGGTGTCGACCCAGCCGCCGTAGTAGCCGGCGACGGCGCCGAGCAGCGTGCCGATGATGACGAACAGGCTCGAGGAGACGATGCCGACCGAGAGCGAGATGCGCGAGGCGAAGATCAGCCGGCTCAGGACGTCGCGGCCGATCAGGTCGGTGCCGAGCAGGTGGTGGGGCGAGGGCGGGGCGGCGAACGCCGTCGGATCCGAGATGTAGGGGCTCATCGGGGCAAGCTGGTTCGCGAAGATGGCGATCAGCACAAGCACCGCCAGCACACAGAGGCTGACCACGGCCAGCTTGTGGCGCATGAAGCGGCGGCGGGCCAGGGCCCAGTAGGATTTGGGGTCGATGATCGGCTCGGTGACCGGCTCGATGTGCTTGATCTGTGGCAGCGCCATGTCCCCCGGCCCCCCTACAGGCGGATCCGCGGGTCGGCCATGGAGTAGCAGAGGTCGGCGACCAGGTTGCCGACCACGACCAGCACGGCCGCGATCAGCGTGATGCCCATGATGGTCGGGTAGTCGCGCTGGGTGATGGCCTGGATCGTCAGCTGGCCCATGCCGGGCCAGCCGAAGACCTGCTCCGTGATGACGGCGCCCGAAAACAGGATGGGGATCTGCAGGCCGGCGATGGTGATCACGGGCAGCAGCGCGTTGTGCAGGGCGTGCTTGTAGATGACGACGCGCTCGCCGAGGCCCTTGGCTCTGGCCGTCCGGACATAGTCCTGGCGGATGCAGTCGAGGAGCGCGCCACGGACGTAGCGGACGGTCTGGCCGATGTTGCCGACGGCCAGCACGACCGCGGGCATGACGAGGTGCCGGAGGTAGTCGCCCAGCGACGGGATCACCCCCACGGTCACCTGGCCGCTGGCCGGCAGCACGTTGAGCTGAAGCGCGAAGATGTAGAGCAGGACCAGCCCGATGAAGAACCCGGGCACCGACACGCCGAGGAACGCGCCGATGGTGCTGAAGTAGTCGACCCACGAGTACTGGCGCACGGCCGCGATCACGCCGACCGGGATGGCCAGCACGTACGAGAGCAGGATGGCGGACACCATCAGCTCGGCCGTCGCCGGCAGGCGCCGCAGAATGCGCGTCAGCACCGGCTGGAAGTTCACGTACGAAAAACCCAGGTTGCCGTGCAGCAGCTGGATGAGCCATAACCAGTAGCGCACCCAGACGGGCTTGTTCAGCCCGAGCGCCACCTCCAGCGAGTGCAGGTCGCCGGCCGACATGTTGGGGTTGAGCAGCATCGTGACCGGGTTGCCGGGCGCCGCGTTGATGATCAGGTAGCTGATCATGGTGACGCCGATCAGCACCGGGATCGCGATTGCGACGCGACGGATGGTGTACCGGAGCAGCGGAGCCGCCCCCTTCGTTGTCACGCAGGTTTCGGCCCCGAGCGGCCGAGTCCTGCTGCGACAGCCCTTCGGCATAGGCCTGCGGCAAGGGCTCAGCCCGGACGGGGGCGCGCGTGTGACCGAGGGAGTTCTGATCCTGGCCGTCCTTGCGCTGGCGGGCGCCGTGGGCCGCAACGCGATGCTGGTCCTGGCGGCGCTGCTGTTGCTGGTGCTGCGCCTCGGCCGGGCCGGCGGCCTCGTCCGCTGGATCGGCGGCAACGGCACGAGCTGGGGCGTCTTCTTCATGATCCTGGCCCTGCTCGCGCCGATCGCCAGCGACGAGATCGGACTGCGCCACTTCATGCAGGAACTGCTCTCGCCGGCCGGCCTGTTCGCCATCCTGCTGGCCGCGGCGGGCGCGTACTTCGGCCGCCGTGGGGTCGACTACCTGCAGGCGCAGCCCCAGGTTCTGGTCGGCCTGGTGGCCGGCTCGATCCTGGGCACGGTCTTTCTGCGCGGCGTGCCGACCGGGCCGCTGATCCTGGCCGGACTCGTGTCTTTGATTGCTGGATTGTGGCAGGCTGGGCGTTGAGTGTGCCAAACTCACCCGGGGGGCATCGCGCTGGCGATCGCAGCTTTGGCCGGCCTGATCCAGGGCGTGGTGGAGTGGCTGCCCGTGAGCAGCAAGACCATGATCACCCTGGTCTTCGCCGCCGGGGGCTATTCCTTCGCAACGGCGTACGTCATGGGCCTGCTGGCGAACTTCGGCTCCTTCTTCGCGGCCCTTTGGTATTTCAGAGGCGATGTCCTCATGGCGCTGCGGGGGCTCCGCCATCCCCTGGCCGACGCCGAGGACGCGCGCCTGCTGCGCTACCTGGTCGTGGCGACCCTGGCCACCGGGATCATCGGGCTGCCGATCTACGCGGTGGTCAGCAAGGCCTTTTCCGCGACCTCGGGCGCCGTGGCCATGATCGCGATCGGGGTGCTGCTGCTGATCACAAGCGGCATCAACCTCTGGCGCGAGCGCGTGGCCAAGGGGGGCAGCGGCACCGACATCGAAATCCCTGGGTTCTGGCTGTCGGCCGTCGTCGGAGCGTGCCAGGGCGTGGCCGCCCTGCCGGGAATCAGCCGGAGCGCCATCACGGTGACGCCGCTGCTCCTGTCTGGCGCCACGGCGGCGAGGGCGCTGCGCCTGTCGTTTCTGCTGGACGTCCTCGGCCTGCTCGGCGCCGGCCTGGTGCCGATCGCGGTGGGCAAGGCCGGCCTGCACGCCGTCTCCAGCGTGGGTGTCGGGCCCGTTCTCGTCATGATCGTCGTGGCCGCCGTGGCCAGCTTCCTGGTGATTTCGGGCGTGCTGCGCTACGCCAGCCGCCTCCGCAGCTCGGTGCTGACCGCGGTCATCGGCGCCCTCACGATCGTCGCGGCCCTGGTGGTGCCGCGCTGAATCCTCAGCCGCCGGCCATCTGGCGGCTGAGGGCCTGAATCTCCCGTTCGGCCATGGCCAGGAAGAAGCGCACCTCGGCCTCGCGTTCGGGCTCGCCGGCCTCCAGGGCCTCGCGGCAGGCCCGGTAGACGTCGAGGGTCTCGTCGATGCGGGCCCGCAGGCGCGCCGCCCGCTCCGTCGCGGTCTCCCGCGCCGGCGCCGCGCCCTCGTACATCGGCTCGACCACCTCGGCGAAGGCGTCACTGGCTGTCACCGCGTCCGAGTCGATCCGGACGCAGATGTCCTCGGCCGACTCCAATAGCGCCGAGACCAGCATCGCCGGCGAGGGCACGGGCACATCGTGGATCACGGCCTGAAAGGGCACGCCGGGCCAGATCCGCCGCCGCCCGGCGGCGAAGCGGACGGCCACCGGCGCCCCCTCCAAGCTCTCCACGAAGTGCACCCGCTCCAGCCTCCCGGCCAGGAAGCCCAGCAGGTAGGCGATCTCAGGATTGACGGGCATGGTCATCCCCAGGTGGACGATGACCTCGTGCTTTCGGCGCAATGTGTCGGTGCCGTCGTCGGCGATGCCCGCCTCACTCCCGCCTGACGCATTCTATCCCACGCGGTTCTCCAGCGGCAGCAGGCCCTCGCCCTCGCAGCGCACAACCTGCCCCGGCGCCAGGAAGCGCGGCGGGTTGAAGCCGCTGCCCACCCCCGAGCCCGTCCCGGTCGCCACGATGTCGCCCGCCTGCAGCGTGATGGCCCGCGACAGCGACTCGATCACAGTGGGGATATCGAAGATCATCTCGTCCGTATGCATATTCTGGCGCACCTCGCCGTCGACGAGGCAGCGCAGGCGGATGCGGGGCAGGCCGCCGAGCTCGTCCGGGGTGACGATGGCCGGCCCGACCGGGCTGCTGGCGTCCAGGCTCTTGCCGAGGAACCACTGCTGGTGGGCGCGCTGCAGGTCCCGGGCAGTCACGTCGTT
>JAJYVM010000147.1 GCA_021792015.1 Bacillota bacterium
TCGCGCTCTCGAACACCACCCTCGGCGGGCTGATGGCCGCCATGAACGCGAGCATCATCCTGATCGCGCTGCCGGCCATCTTCCGCGGGATCGCCGTCAACCCCCTGGATCCGGCCGAGATCGGCTACCTGCTCTGGATGCTGCTCGGCTACATGGTGGTGACGGCCGTCTTTCTGGTCACCTTCGGCCGCATCTCCGACATCTACGGGCGCGTGCGCCTGTACAACGCGGGGTTCGCCGTCTTCACGCTGGGCTCGATCGGGCTGGGCCTGGTCACGGGGCACGGCAACGGCGCGGCCCTCTACCTCATCCTGATGCGGCTGGTGCAGGGCATCGGCGGCGGCTTCCTCATGGCCAACAGCGCCGCCATCCTGACCGACGCCTTTCCCAGCAACGAGCGGGGCATGGCCCTCGGCGTCAACCAGATCGCGGCCATCGGCGGCTCGCTCGGAGGGCTGCTGTTGGGCGGGGTGTTGGCGGCGGTGGACTGGCGGCTGGTGTTCCTCGTCAGCGTGCCCTTCGGGCTGATCGGCACGGTCTGGGCCTACCTGATGCTCCGGGAGATCAGCCGGCCGCAGCGCAACCAGCGGATCGACTACGCCGGCAACGTGACCTTCGCCCTCGCGCTGACGCTGCTGCTGACCGGCATCACGTACGGCATCATGCCGTACGGCAGCGCGCCGACGGGCTGGGGCAGCCCGACGGTCGTCATCTGCCTGGCGGCTGGCGCGCTCGCCCTGGCCGTATTCGTGCTCGTCGAGCTGCGGGTGCCGCAGCCGATGTTCCGGCTGCAGCTCTTCTCCCTGCGGCCCTTCCTCTTCGGCAACGTGAGCAGCTTCATCGCGTCGCTGGCCCGGGGCGGGCTGCAGTTCATGCTCGTCATCTGGCTGCAGGGCATCTGGCTTCCCATCCACGGCTTCACCTTCGAGCAGACGCCGCTGTGGGCAGCCATCTACATGATCCCGCTGATGGCCGGGTTTCTTTTCTCCGGGCCGCTGTCGGGCACGTTCTCCGACCGTTGGGGCGCGCGCGGCCTGACGACCGCCGGGCTCGCCGTGATGGTGGTCGGCTTCGTCGGGCTGAACACGCTGCCGACGGACTTCACCTACGGGCCCTTCGCGGTGCTGCTGCTGCTGCTGGGCATCGGCATGGGCATGTTCAGCTCGCCCAACACGGCCTCGATCATGAACGCCGTGCCGGCGGACCAGCGGGGCGCATGCTCGGGCATGACGATGACGGTGCAGAACTCCGCCACCATGTTCAGCATGGGCCTGTTCTTCTCGGTCGTCATCGCGGGCCTCGCGGCCACGCTGCCTGGGGCGCTGGGGACGGGGCTGTCGGCGGCCGGGCTGCCCGCCGTCCTGGTGCATAAGATCGCGGGCCTGCCCCCCACCGCGGCCCTGTTCGCGGCCTTCCTCGGATATAACCCCATGGGCACGCTGCTGCCGGCGGCGGCCCTCGGCCAGCTGCCAGCGGCCGCGCGCGCCAGCCTCCTCAGCACCCACTACTTCCCCTCGCTCATGGCCCAGCCGTTCACCGACGGGCTGCACACGGCGTTCTGGATGGCGGCCGTGCTCCTGGTCGGCGCCACCGTCGCCAGCGCCCTGCGCGGCAAGCGCTACGTGCATGAGGAGATGGCTGGGACAGGTGGGGCGGCCGCGGGGGCGGGCGTGCCGCCGCTGCCGGTGGCTGCGGCGGGCGGGCACGGTGGCGACGGGCCAGCGGGGGCGTAGGTCCCTGGCCGCGGCGCCCCGAAGGGCCGACCCGGTCGCAGCGTGCGGCGCGACCCCAGAGCCTCATCTCCGTGCTGGTGCTGGCGCGCGGCGCCTGGCTGCGGGAAGGGGAACGGGCCCGGCCGAATCGCAGCGTGCGGCGCGGCCCGAGACCGTCATCTCCGTGCTGCTGCTGGCGCCCGGCTGCGGGGGGAACGGGGCGGGCCGAATCGCGACCTGAGACGCAACCCGAGACCGCCGTCGTACCCGTGCTGGCGCACCGCGCCGGGCTGCGCCGTGACCGCCGCCGGGACGTGGCGGCTCAGACCCCCGTGAACTGGATCGCGATGTGGCGTCGCTTGTAATGCTGGTTGAGGCCGAGAATGAGCGCCGTCAGGCGCTCGAGGGTCTGCGCGTTGCGCAGGGGGCCGGCATCCAGCGCCCGCACACCCATGCGCTCGATGAGGCCGGTGGCGACGGCCTTGGCCTCGGCGTCGTCGCCCACCACGAGGGCGTCGACGTGGTTGAGGTCCTCGCCCCGCAGCAGGCGCCGGGCCGCGACCGTCTGCAGCGCCGCGATCACGCGCGTGCGCGGCAGCAGGGCGGCGGCCCGCTCGGCGGCCGAGCCCTCCTGCGGCGGTGCGATCTGCGTGACGTCGCCCGGCGCCAGGCAGACCGTCGCATCGACCAGGATCTTGCCGGCCAGCGGCTCCGCCAGGACCCGCAGCGTCGCCACCTGCGCCGTATCCGGCACGCAGAGGAAGCAGACGTCCGCGGCCCCTGCGGCTTCGCCATTGCCGACACCCTGCACGTCGCCGAGGGGAGCAAGGGCCGCGATCTCCTTGGCGGCGGCCGCGGCGCGTGCCGCATCCCGCGACCCGAGGCGAACCGGGACGCCCCCGAGGGCCAGCCGCAGGGCCACCGCGCGTCCGAGATCGCCTGTCCCGCCGATCACCGCCGCCACCATACCCACGCGCCCCTCTCCGCCACAGCCCGCCGTACAACGAAATACTCGCTCTGCCTGCGCTTCCCTGCCCGCGCCGGAGCCCGCGTGGACCCGCCGCGGACCTGGCCCGGCCCACCCCCAGCCCGGGCCCGGCGCGGACCTCACCTCCATCATCGGCACCGCACCCGCCCGCGATGCAGTGCAGACGCGCCCCGGCCGCATGGCAGCCGGGGCGCGAATGCAGCAGACCTGAGCCCGCCTGGTCCCTACTCGCCGCCGGCCTCCGGGGTCGGCACGCGGATGGCGACGCCCAGATCCTCCACCACGAGCTCCTCGTGGTAGTCGAGGTTCTTGCCTTCGCTGGCGTCCGTCACCGCGGCGGTCTTGTACGCCGAGTTGACGGCCCAGTAGTAGAACCCGATCCCGAGGGCGATCGCCACGACCTCGTCCAGCGGGAAGGGCAGGATGTGCAGGTTGCCCTTGCCGAACGAGCCCAGCCAGCTCAGCACGATCTCGGAGAACAGGAGCACGGGCAGCCAGATGCCGGCGCGGATGTCGCGCTTCGGCAGCTTCTGCGCGCTGGCGAAGATCGCGTAGAGGATCAGGCCAAGGATGTACCAGATCCCCACCCGCATGGTCGTCGGCCAGCCGTACCAGAGGAACATGGAGGTGGCCACCGCCATCGCCGTGGGGCCGAGCCAGCGGGCGTGGCGGCCGACCGAGAACGGGCGCGGCACGTTCGGGATCGTCTTGCGGAAGGCGCCCAGGGCGCTGCCCGAGATCATGTACCCGAGGATGCCGGCCGAGGACGTGAGGACGATCAGGGCGTGCCAGGACGGGAAGGGCAGGATGGCGATCAGGCCCAGCACGTAGGCCGACCACTGCGCCGTCGCCGGAATCCCGCGCCGGTTGAGGTGCTGGAGCCACTTTGGGACGCCGAAGCCGTTCTTCTCGATGGCGTACAGGTTGCGCGACGCGGTGCCCGTGAGCAGCAGCCCGGTGCCGGCCGGCGACAGGGCCGCGTCCACATACAGCACGACGCCGAGCCAGCCGAGGCCGATGCCGATCGCCAGCTGGGCCATCGGCGAAGTGAAGCTGATTGCCGCCCAGCCCTTGGCGAGCGCCGAATGCGGGATGGCCACGATGAAGCCGATCTGGAGCAGCGTATACAGCACCATGGCCCCGAGGATGGCGGCCAGCAGCGCGAAGGGCACGTCGCGCTTGGGGTTGGCACCCTCCGCCGCCAGCGCCATGGCGGAGCGCGGCCCGGAATAGGCATAGACGAGTCCGCCGAGGGCGATGGCCGTCAGCACCGGCTCGAAGCCGTACGGCATGAAGCCGCCCGCCGCGCTGAAGTTGCTGGCGCCACCGCCGCTGAAGCCGGCGATGATGAGCAGGATGGCGGAGCAGGACGGCACCACCCACTTGATCGTGGTCCAGATGGTGATCGTCCTGGAGAACAGCCGCACGCCGTACATGGTCAGGCTGAGGAAGATCAGCATCAGGACCGCGGTCACCAGCAGCCCGAGCGGCGTCGCCGCGCCGACCTGCTTGTTGAACAGGGCCGGGATGTAGCCGCCGGCGTACTGCACGACGGCCAGGCACTCGATGGCCACCCCGAAGCCGCCGCCCAGGACGGATGTCCACGAGGTCATGCTGGAGGCGAGGGTGCCGAAGGCGAACTGCGGCATGCGCAGACCCGCGCCGGCCTCGGGGAACATGGCGGCCATCTCGGCGAACGGCGCCTCGATGATGAGGAAAAGGACGCCCGCGATGAGCCAGGAGAAGATGGCCGCGGGCCCGGCGTACTTGGCCGCGTACATCGAGCCGAACAGCCAGCCGGAGCCGATGACCGTCCCCACGCTCGCCATCAGGAGATCGTACCGGGACATCACGTGACGGTAACGTCTCCCCTCCGCCGCCGGGGCTCTCTGCGCGCTCACCCCAACCTCGCCCCCTCCGGTCCGATTCGCCGACTCCGGCGTTGGGAGCGATGTTTCTTCTCGCGAAACACGACATCCTGCTGCGCGGCCCCTGCGGCACGATATTTCCGAATGGCGGCACGACGGGCTGTCGGATGGCGCGCTGTGGCGGAAAGCGCCCCGACCGCAAGCGGCCGGGGCGCACGTCGGCACCGGAACCGATCGAGCGAGCGGGCCTACTCCTCGTTGCCCCCAGGCGAGGGCACCGGCAGCGGCACGCCCATGTCCTCGATCACACGCTCCTCGTGGTAGTCGAGGTTCTTACCTTCCTTGAGCTCCTTGAGTGCGTCGGTCTCGTAAGCCGAGCCGACCGCCCAGTAGTAGAACCCGATGCCCAGGGCGATGGCCAGGATCTCGTCCAGCGGGAAGGGCAGGATGTGGAGGTTGCCCGACCCGAACGAGCCCAGCCAGCTCAGCAGGACCTCGGCGAACAACAGCGCCGGCAGCCAGATCCCGGCCCGGATGTCGCGCCGCGGCAGCTTCTGCGTGTTGGCGAAGAAGGCGTATAGGATCAGCCCCACGGCGTACCAGATCCCGACCTGCATGGTCGTCGGCCAGCCGTACCACAGGAACATCGACGTCGCCACCGCCATCGCCGCGGGGCCCAGCCACTTCGCGTGGCGCCCCACCGTGAAGGCGCGCGGCACCTCCGCCGCGAACTTGCGGAAGATACCCAGCACGGTGCCGGACACCATGTAGGTCAGGATGCCCACGGCCGAGGCCAGCACGATCATCGCGTGCCAGGACGGGAAGGGCAGGATGCCGAGCAGGCCCAGCACGTACGTCGCCCACTGGGCCTTCGACGGAACGCCGCGGTTGTTGAGGAACTTCAGCCAGCGCGGTACCCCGAACCCGTTCTTCTCAATGGCGAACAGGGCCCGGGAGTTGACCCCGGTGAGGATGAGCCCCGTGCCAGCCGGCGACAGGGCGGCATCGACGTAGAGGACGATGCCCAGCCAGCCGAGGCCGACCCCGATCGCCAACTGCGCCATCGGCGAGGTCAGGTTGATCTTCGCCCAGCCCTGGGCCAGCGCCGAGTGCGGAATGGCGACGATGAAGGCCACCTGCAGCAGCGTGTACAGGATCAGGGCCCCGAAGACCGAGCCGAGCAGGGCGAAGGGCACATCCCGCTTGGGGTTGGCGCCTTCCGCCGCCAGGGCCATGGCCGAGCGGGGCCCGGAGTAGGCGTAGATCAGCCCGCCAACGGCGATGGCGGTCAGCACGGGCTCGAACCCGTACGGCATGAAGCCGCCGGCGCTCGAGAAGTTGGTCGCGCCGCCCTTGCTGAGGCCGCTGATGATGAGCAGGACCATGGCGATCGACGGCACGATCCACTTGATGGTCGTCCAGATCGACACCGTCTTGGAGAATAGGCGCACGCCGTACAGCGTGAGCGCCTGGAACACCAGCATCAGCAGCGCCGTCACCAGCAGCCCGAGGGCCGTGGCGGTGCCGGTCTTGGCGTCGAACAGGGCTGGGATGTAGCCGCCCGCGTACTGCACCACGGCGAGGCACTCGATGGCCACGCCGAACCCGCCGGCCAGCACCGTCGACCAGGACGTCATACTGGAGGCGAGCGTCCCGCAGGCGATCTGCGGCATCCGCAGCGAAGCGCCCGCTTCGGGGAACATGGTGACCTGCTCGGCGAACGGGGCCTCGATGATAAGGAAGAGGACGCCTGCGATAATCCAGGACAGGATGGCGGCCGGACCGGCGAATTGCGCGGCGAAGAACGCCCCAAACAGCCAGCCGGAGCCGATCACCGTGCCGACGCTCGCCATGAGCATGTCGTACCGGGTCATCACATGGCGGTACCGTCTGCCCTCGCCAGCGCCCGCCTTCTCGGCCGTCACCCCAACCCCATCGCCTCCTCGCCTCTCAGGACTGGTTTGCGGACAGGTCCATGGTTTCTTAGATCAGAACGACCACCCTGCCGCCATTTGGAACAGCGTCGCCAGATTGTGTTGTTCAGCCAACATATTCCCGGCGCCGGTCCGCTCACCGCCCGCCGGAAGCCCTCGCGGCGCGGGCGCGCTCGCCTCGTCGCACCCGCCGCTGCCGGGACAGCGGGAGGCGACCGTCCCGGCTCCGGACCGGGCAGGGACCGGCAGGACTCGCCAGCGGACCTATGGAAAGGCTGGACGGGGAGGGATGCTTCGCTTGCCCGCCATGACGCCGGATCAGGCCCGTGCGCGCCTGCGCGGCTCGATCGTGCCGATGGTCTCGCCGTTCCGCGACGGGCGCCTGGACGAGCAGGGCCTGCGCGGACTGATCGACTGGCAGATCGCCTCGGGCAGCCACGGCATCTCGGTCGCCGGCACGACCGGCGAGCCGTCCGCCCTCACGCCGGACGAGCGGGAGCGGCTGATCGCGGTGGCCGTGGAGCAGGTGGCCGGCCGCGTGCCCATGCTGGCGGGCACGGGCAGCAACAACCTTGAGGAGACGCTGCGCTTCACCCGCTTCGCGCAGGCCCACGGTGCGGACGCCGTGCTGGTGATCGTGCCCTACTACAACCGGCCCAGCCAGGAGGGCATGTATCGCCACTTCGCCACCGTCGCCGCGGCCACGACGCTGCCGCTTGTGATCTACAACATCCCCGGCCGCACGGCGGCCAACATGGAGCCCGCCACCATGGCCCGCCTGCGCCGCGACCACCCCAACGTGGTCGGCGTCAAGGAGGCCAACGTCGACATGCAGCACGTGAGCCGCGTGCTCGCCGAGTGCGGCCGCGACTTCCTCGTCTACTCGGGCATCGAGGCCCTCTGCTTCCCGATGCTGGCCCTGGGCGGTGCCGGCCACGTGAGCGCCACGGCCAACGTGCTGCCCGCTGAGGTGGCGCGCCTCTACGACCTCTGCGCCGCCGGCCAGTGGGAGCAGGCCCGCGACCTCCACTACCGGCTGCTGCCCCTGAACGAGGTGCTCTTCATCGAGACCAACCCCGGCCCGCTCAAGTTCGCCATGGGCGCGCTCGGGCGGTGCGCGCCGGAGATCCGGCTCCCGCTCTGTGAGCCGTCGCCGGCCAATAAGGCCAAGATCCGGTCGGTGCTGGCCCAGTACGGGCTCTGATTGCGGAGTTGGTCGGGCGGCGCGTACGCGCCGCCCGTCACGCAACGCGCTCGGGAACGCGCGGGTCCGCCCGCGTGTTTGCCGGGCTCAGCCGGGGTTCAACGAGGAGGGATCCAAGGGGTGAAGCACGCGCGCTTCATGGTCGACGGCCGCACCCTCGCGGGGGTGCTTGATTCCGACGGCAGCCTGCGCGCCGCGGACGGCTCCCGCCACGACCCCGCCAAGGTCGGCTGGCTGCTGCCCGTCCAGCCCGGCAAGGTCATCGGCCTGGCCCTCAACTACAAGGCCCACGCCGGCGAGCTGGGCCTGCAGACGCCCGAGGCGCCGACCCTGTTCTGGAAGCCCAACAGCTCCCTCATCGCCCACGGCGAGGACGTCGTCTACCCGACGGGCGCCGAGTACATGCACTACGAGGCGGAGCTGGCCGTGGTCATGGGGCGGCGCTGCCGCAAGGTCGCGCCGGCCGAGGCGATGGCCTGCGTGAAGGGCTACACGGTCGCCAACGATGTGACCGTGCGCGACTTCGTGACGAACATGTTCCGGCCGCCCATCAAGGCCAAGGGCTTCGACACGTTCGGGCCGCTCGGGCCGTACCTGGTGGATGCGGCCGACGTGGACCCGCGGGATCTGACCGTCACCACGCAGGTCAACGGGCAGGTGCGCCAGTCGGGCCAGACCAGCCAGTTCGTGCACGACATCCCCAGCATCATCGCCTTCATCACGACCTTCATGACCCTGGAGCCCGACGACATCATCCTGACGGGGACGCCGGAGGGGCTCTCGCACGTCTATCCCGGGGACGTCATGCGGTGCGAGGTCGAGGGCGTCGGCGTGCTGGAGAACCGGATCGTGGCCGAGACGGCGTAGGGGGGCTCGGGTTTTGGGGGCACGCACGGGGGAGCGGTTTCTGCGCGAGCTGGCGGCGCAGCGGCGAGATGTGTGGATCGGCGGCGAGCAGGTCAGCGCGAACGTGACGGCGCACCCCGCGTTCCGCGGCATCGCCC
>JAJYVM010000148.1 GCA_021792015.1 Bacillota bacterium
GCTATGCCGCCCGCTGCGTCGCGAAGAACGTGGTGGCGGCCGGCCTGGCGCGGCGCTGCGAGATCGCCGTGGCCTACGCCATCGGCGTGGCGCGCCCGATCTCCGTCGCCGTCGACACCGGCGGCACGGGCATCCTGCCCGACGAGGACCTCGGCGTGCTCGTGCGCGAGGCCTTTGACCTCCGTCCCGCGGCCATCATCCGCAATCTCGGCCTGCAGCGGCCGTTATACCGCCAGGTGGCGGCGTACGGCCACTTCGGTCGGCCTGACCTGGATCTGCCCTGGGAGGAGACCGACCGGGCGGACGACCTCGAGCGTGCCGCCGCGGCCTTCCGCGCGGGCCGGACGACCCTTCCCGGCCTGCGGTAGCCCCGATCCTTCAACAACACGTCCCCTGCCGCATAGGGTGCGGCAGGGGAGGGGATCGGCGCGGGCGTCCTCCTGCTGCTGCTCGCGCTCGCCTTTGTGGCCATGGTCCGCATCTGGCTGCGCGAGGGTCCGGCGCGAGGCGGGCTGTGCGTCTGCCTTGTGGACGAGGATGACGGTGCGCCCATCGAGGTATGCGTCGCCGAGGCGCTGCGGGCCCTCGAACCGGTCGCCCCGTACGTCGGAGGCGTGACCGTCGCGGCCAGGCCAGCCCGAAGCGCGATGTTGGCGGCGCTGTCGCGCCGCCAGAGGGGGATCTCGGTCGTCGCCGACGCCGAGGGCGCGGCCGCCTGCCTGCGGCGTCCGGTCCTGGTGGCGGGCCTTTCGCGCGACTTTCGCGGCGCAACGCTGCGCGCGCGGGCCCTGCGGCTCCTCTCAACGCCAGGGGGGCTTTCGCCGAAAAATGATTAGGTGAGGCCATGACGAGTGAGCTCCGCAACTGTCTGGCGTGCGGCCGCCTATTCGTGGGTTCGGCGCCGGTTTGCCCGGATTGCCGGCGAGCAGAGGATGCTGCCTTCGAACGGGTCCGCGCCTACCTGGCGGACAACCCCGCGGCCTCGGTCCGCGAGACCTGCGAGGCCACCGAGGTGGCGCTGGGGCTGCTGCACCGGTTCGTCGAGGAGGGCCGGCTGGTGCTGGCCGCCAGCGCGGGCATCACCTGCAAGGTGTGCGGCGCGCCCATCACCACCGGCAGGCTCTGCCCGGACTGCCAGGCGGAGCTGCAGCGGGCGCAGGACAAGGCCGCGCCCTCCGCGAACCGACATTCGGGTGGGTTCTATTCGCGCCGATCGGATCATCAATGATCCGCGGCCTGCGCACGATGACATATGGGGGAGGTGGGGGCGACCGTGATGATCTCCGGAACTGAGCTCCACGGTGCCGTCCAAGCCTACCTGCAATCGCTGAGGAGCGGGAAGCCGCAGGGCGGCGGCAGCACGCGGGCCGCCGACCAGATCAGCATCGGCGCCGGGCAGGGCGACATCGCCCGCTGGCAATCGATGCTGAAGAGCATGCCCGAGGTCAACCCGACCACGGTGCAGAACCTCAGCCAACAGGTCGACGCCGGCACCTACCGGCCAAGCGGCGCAGCGATCGCCAACCAGATCGTGGCCCGCTGGGTCAGCGACGGGCTGCCGAACTAAAGGGCAGCCGGGGGGTAACCGCTTGCAGTTGGATGAGTTGCTGCGGTGCTGCCAGCAGGAGCTTGCGGCGGGCTTCGCCCTGCGGCAAGCCTGCCTGCAGCAGCAGCGGGCGATGGTGGGCGGAGGGGCCGAGGCCGTGCGCAACGGCACGGCGGCCACGGCTTCGGCGCTCGACGCCTGGCGGCAGGCCGCGGAGGCCCGCCACGCGGCCACCGTGGCCCTGGGGGCGGCCGACCTGGCCAGCCTCCTGGGATCGCTGCCGCGCGAGCAGGCCGAGCGGGTGACCGAGCACCGAGACGCGCTGCTGGCCAGCTGGGGCGAGATCGAGCGCCTGAACCGCCAGAACGACGTGCTGGTACGCCACAGCCTGGCCGTGATCGACCTCTCCCTGCAGCGCCTGGTGGGGGGCCGCTCCCCCACGTACGGGCCCAGGGGCCGCCGGGCGCTGGCGGCGCGGGTGCTCAGCAAGGGGGGCTGACCCGTGGGCGGCCTCTTCGGCTCGATCCGCGCGGCGGGCCTGGCCCTGCAGGCGCAGGAGCAGGTCATGGCCGTCACGGCCAACAACATCGCCAACGTCCAGACGCCCGGGTACGAGGAGGAGCAGGCCAACCTCGCGCCGGCGCCGCCCCTGCCGCCGCCCGGGATGAACATGCCCGCCATGCCGGGACAGATGGGCACCGGCGTCGTGGTGACGGGGATCACGAGCCAGGACAGCCCGTTCCTCGACGCGCAGGCGTACGCGGCGAGCTCGACCCTCAACGACCAGCTGACGATCCAGAACGCCCTGTCGCAGGTGCAGTCAATCTTCAACGAGCCCTCGACGAGCGGGCTGAGCTCGACCCTGTCGGCGTTCTGGAACGACTGGCAGAGCCTCGCCAACGACCCGAGCAACGTGGCCGCCCGCACCACGGTCATCAGCCAGGGGCAGGCGGTGGCCCAGGTCTTCAACACCATCGACAGCCAGCTCACCCAGCTCCAGGGGAGCCTCGACAGCACGGTGGGCAGCCAGGTCCAGCAGATCAACCAGATCGCCAGCCAGATCGCCAAGCTGAACCAGCAGATCGTGGGCGTCACCGCCGCCGGGCAGGAGCCGAACACCCTGCAGAGCGAGCGCGCGGCGCTGCTGACCCAGTTGGCCACATACACGCAGTTCCAGGAGACGCCGCAAACCAACGGCGCCGACGTCATCACGATCGGCGGCGTCAACCTCGTCGCCGGCAACCACACAACCACGCTGGTGGCGACGTCCAACGGCTCCAACCACGGCTACCAGGCGCTGAGCTGGCAGGGCTTCAATACCGTGCCGGTCGATCTCGGGCCGGGCACCCTTTCCGAGAGCATCAACCTGCGCGACAACACGATCCCGGGCTACGAGAGCCAGCTGAACTCGGTGGCGAACGCCCTGGCCACGGCCGTCAACGGCCGCCCGACCACGGCGCCCGCGGCCACGACGCTCACGGGGACGACGGGCCTGGCGGCAGGCAGCTACGAGGTGGCGTACACGATCGTGACGCCCCAGGGGGAGACGGAGGCCTCGCCGGTGGCGACCGTGACCCTGACGGCAGCCGGCGGCGAGATCCAGGTGCCGCCCGTGGCGGTACCGTCCGGCGACACCGTGAACTACTACATGTCCACGGCCGCGGGCTCGACCACGCTGGGCCTGGCCGCCTCGGGCAGCGGGTCCACGACGGTGACGCTCACCGCCCTGCCCGCGCCGACCGCGGCGGCGCCGCCCACGGCCGGCATGGGCCAGTACGGCGGCTACGCCATCGGGGCGAGCACGCCCACGCAGACCGACTTCTTCACGGGCAGCACCGCGGCCGGCATCGCCGTCAACCCCGCGCTCGTGAGCAACCCCGCGCTCCTGGGCGCGGCGGCCAGCTCGCCGGGGACGGCGGGCGACGGCACCAACGCCCTGAACATCTCCGACATCCAGAATCAGACGTGGCTCGGCGATGCGACCATCGGCGGCGCGTACGGCGCGATGATCTCGCAGCTGGGGAGCCAGGCCTCGGCGGCGAACAACAACGTGCAGACCCAGCAGCTGCTGGTCAACAGCATCGCCCAGGAGCGGTCCGCCGTTTCCGGCGTCGACCTCAACCAGGAGCTGACGAACCTGGTCTCGTCGCAGCAGGCGTATGGGGCGGCGGCCGACGTGATCCAGGTCGTCAACCAGATGCTCAGCGCGCTGATGGCCGCCGTCTGACGAGGCAGCCACGGAGGGGGCTTTCCGGGATGAGGATCACCCAGACGGCCATCGACCAGCAGTTCATCTACAACATCCAGCAGAACGAGCAGAGCATCATGAACACCGAGCAGGAGCTGTCGACCGGCAAACGGCTGCTGCAGCCCCAGGACAACCCCGGCGGTGCAGCCATCGCGATGCAGTACCAGGCGGGGATCGACATGACCACCCAGTACCTGAGCAATGACCAGACCGCCCAGAGCTGGCTGACGGCCAGCGGAAACTACCTGCAGACCGCGGGGTCGGTCCTGCAGCAGGTGCAGAGTCTGGGGCTGGAGCTGGGCGGTCCGCAGGCGGACGTGCCCGCCATCTCGTCCACGCTCGCCAGCCTGCAGGGCGAGCTGCTGTCCGTCGCCAACGCCCAGTTCAACGGCCAGTATCTCTTCGCCGGGACGGACGTGACGGGCGCCACCACGGTGATCGGTGGCGCCACGGTGACGACCCCGTACGCCACCATGGCCGGGACCACGTACTTCACCTCGACCGCCGGCACCACGGTCTCGTACGCGTTCACCAGCTATGTGTACGCGGGCAACGGGGGCGCCATGTCCACCGAGATCGAGCCCGCCACGCACATGCAGGTCAACGTGCAGGGCAGCGTCTTCACGAAGGCGCTCAACGATGTCTCCTCCATGGTCGGCGCGCTGCAGGCGGGATATGTGACCCTTGCGGCCACCACCCTGCTGACCAACGTCCAGAACGACCTGAGCCAGATCGAGACGACGCAGGCCGTGACGGGCTCCTGGCAGCAGCGGCTCACCCAGAACACCCAGAGCCTGCAGACGGTGCAGACCAACCTGAAGACCCAGCTCGGCAATACCCAGAACGTTGACATCGCCTCCGCGATCGTCAACCTGCAGCAGGAGCAGAACGCCTATCAGTCGGCCCTCGGCGTCGGCGCCATGATTCAGCAGACCACACTCTTGAACTACCTCCATCCATAATTGCCGCGTGCGCGCGGGGGGGGGCCCGCGCGTACCATAATCCCCGCAATCCCCGCGTGCGCGCGGGGGGACCCGCGCTTACCATAGCCGCGCCCCGATCGGATAAAGTAAGTTGAAGCCTGTGGGCCCGCGGCCGGTGGGGCCGCCCGGGCCTTCACCGTTTTTCAGGAAGGGCGGAGACGCGCCTCTGGGCATCCGCTTCGGGACGGACGGCTGGCGAGCCGTCCTGGCGGAGGAGTTCACCCTGGCTGCGGTCCGGCGGGCCGCGGCCGGCGCCGCCGCGGTCTGGCGGCAGGACGCCGGGGCCGGGGCGCTGGTGCTCGTCGGCCATGACACGCGCTTCATGGGCGCGACCTTCGCCCGGGCGGTGGCGGCCGCGCTGGCCGGGGCCGGGCTGGAGGCCAGGCTCTGCCCGCACCCGCTGCCCACGCCGGCCGTGTCGTTCGCCGTGCGGGTGGCCGGGGCCGCCGGCGCCGTGGTGGTCACCGCCAGCCACAACCCGCCGCAGTGGAACGGCCTCAAGCTGAAGGGGCCGCATGGGGGACCCGTGGACGAGGCCTTCACCGGCCGGGTCGAGGCCGCCGTCCCCGAGGCGGAGCCGCCCCTCGGCGAGCCGGCTGGCACCTTCGAGCCCCTGCCCGCCTACCGTGCCCGGCTGCGGGAGCTTGGCGGGCTGGACGCCATCGTCGCGGCCAGGCCGCGGGTCATCTGCGATCCCATGCACGGCTCGGGCGCCGGTCTCCTGGTCGGGCTGCTGCGCGAGGCGGGCCTCGTGGCGCGCGAGATTCGCTCGGCGCCGGATCCGGAGTTCGGTGGCCTGCGGCCGGAGCCGATCGCGCCGAACCTCGCCCCCCTGCAGGCCGCCGTGCGGGCGTCCATCGCGCCCGCCGTCGGGCTGGCGACGGACGGGGACGCCGACCGCGTCGGCGCCGTCGACGAGAGCGGCGCCATCGTGGACGCGCAGCGCATCTTCTCCCTGCTGCTGCGGCACCTGGCCCGGGACCGCGGCCTGCGCGGCACGGTCGCCAAGACCTACGCCGTCACGGACATGGTGGATGAGTTGGCGGCGCGGATGGGCCTGCCGCTGCGCATCCTGCCGGTCGGCTTCAAGCACGTGACGGCCGTGGCCCTGCGCGAGCCGCTGCTGATCGGCGGCGAGGAGGCGGGCGGCATCGGCGTCGGGGTGCACCTGCCGGAGCGGGACGGCATCCTGTGCGGCCTGCTGCTCCTGTCGGCCATGGCCCGGGCGGGGTGCGGCCTGCGGGAGCTCGTCGCGGATCTGCTGGCTGAGCTCGGACCGCATGTCTACGGACGGCTCGACCTCCACCTGAGCGAGCGCGAGCGCGCCGCCGCCATGGCCGCCCTGCGCGAGCCGCCGTCAGCGCTCGCGGGCCTCGACGTGACTTCCGTCGAGCGCCTCGACGGCGTGAAGGTGCGTTTCGGAACGCATGGCTGGCTCCTGTGGCGCCCGTCGGGGACGGAGCCGCTGCTCCGCGTGTATGCCGAGACTGACCGCGAGGACCGCCTCGCCGACCTGCTGCGGGCAGGGGCGGCCATCTGCCGGACGGAGGCCCCATGATGCCCGACGAGCGCGACGAGGCGCGCGAGAACGCTTCCCTGCCGGCCGCCGACGGGCGGGCGGCCGACGGGGGGATGCCGGGCCCGGAGGCCCGGCGTGCGCCAGCGGGCGGCAGCGGTGGCGCCGGGTCGGGCGATGGCGCGGACGGTGCCGGGCCGGCGCCCCATCCCGCCCCGGAGGCGTCGGCACAGGACGGCGCCCGGTCCGCGGCCGAAACTGCGGCGTCCGCGTCCGCCGAGGGGCCGGCGTCGCAGCAGACGGCCAACGGGCGTGCGCCGGCAGCCGCGGCCGCTTCGCCTGCGGGGGATGGCAGGGGTGGCGACGCCACGGACGTGAGGCCGTCCGGCGCCGCCGATGCGGCATCTTCGAGCTCGCGGGCGCCGGCTGAGGGTCCTGACACGGACCCGTCGCCCGCTCCCGCGCCAGGGGCCTCGCCTGCAGCCCCGGAGGCGGACTCGCCGGCCGCGCCCGGCGCCTTGGCATCTGCGGATGCGGATGCCGACCCGTGGCTCGCAAGCGGTGCGTGGTCGGCTTCGGGCCCGGGTGGGGGCGCGCCCTCCGCTCCGGAGGCGGTGGCGCCACCCGCCGCGCTCGGCGCCGGTGCGGATGCCTCGCCAGCGAGCGTTGCGTCTGCGGCCGGGGCCACGGATGCCGCCTCGTCATCGCCGACCGCTGCGTCGGCGGCCGCGAGCGCGGAGAGCTTCCCGCACGCCGGCGGGGACGCGGTGACCCCACCCGCCGCGACGGTCGCGGATGATGTCCCGTCGCCCTGGGCTGAGCCGTGGCCGGCCACCGGCGCGGACGCTTTCCCGCTGCCCGAGACCGGCGCATCGCCCGCCGATGACCTTGGCGCGGGCCCGGCACCCGCTCCGGAGGCGGGAACGCCACCCGTGGAAGATGGCGCGCCGCCCTGGGCGGAGGCCGCGCCGGCCACCGGCGCGGATGCGGTCCCGCTGCCCGAGACCGACGCGGCTGCGGCCGCTCCGGCCACACCGCCCGAGACGGCAAGGCAGCCGTCGGCGAGCGCGGCGCTCGCGGCCGAGGAGCCGGGGATCCACCCGACGGAGGTCCTGCCGCCGGAGCCGGGGTCCGGTTCCGGCGGCTCGTCCGGTGGCGGGCAGCCGCCGGGCGGGGGCGGCGGCCCGCGCGGTGGCCGGCAGCCTGAGCCGGACGACAAGCCGATGTCCGTGGTCGAGCACCTGGACGAGTTGCGCCGCCGCCTCATGTGGATGATCGGCGCGCTGCTGGTCGGCGTGGCCGTCGGCTTCTACCTCGTCAAGCCGATGGTGCACTACCTCGAGCTGCCCCTGCACGGGCTGAGGCTCTATATCACGGCGCCGCTCGACCCTCTCTTCGCCTTCGTCAAGATCTCCGTCGCCTTCGGGCTGGTCGTGGCCTCGCCCGTCATCCTGTACCAGCTGACCGCGTACGTGATGCCGGCGCTGACCCACCTCGAGCGGCGCCTGCTCTTCTCCTACCTGCCGGCCGCCACCGGCCTCTTCATCGCCGGCCTGGCCTTCGGCTTCTACGTGTTCATCCCTCTGGTGATCGACGCGATGCTCCGCTTCTCCGGCACGACCCTGACGCCGATCCTGACCATCGGCAACTACATCTCGTTCCTGCTCAGCTTCACGCTGCCGTTCGGCGTGGTCTTCGAGATGCCGGTCATCGTCGTGACCCTGGTGCGTCTTGGCCTGCTGTCGCCGGAGACCCTCGCGTCCGGCCGCCGCTGGGCCCTGATGGTGACGGTGGTGATCGCGGCGATCTTTGCCCCGCCGGACCCGATCACCCCGCTCGTCATGGCCATGCCCATTTACGGGCTCTACGAGGTCAGCATCTGGGTCGCGCGCCTGGCGGCCCGCCGCCGACGCGCGGAATGACGTTCCTTTTGTCGGAGTTTTTCGACACCGATTTTCCATCGTGACGATTTGCGCATGCCGTCGACTGCTCGTCCACAGGGTTGTCCACACCCGAGAGCCCGAATTTGCGTGTTATTCACAGGGTTATCCTCATTATCCCCAGGCCATGAGGCGAGCCGGTCGACACGCCCTTCGACACGCCAGGGGTCGGTTGCCCGCAGGAGTGTACCCGCCCAGTGGGGAATCTACGGGCCGGGGAACGGATGCCCGGCCGGCCAGGAGGTCAGCCTTGCAGATCACGATCTTCGCCAAGAACCTGGACCTGACACCGGCCCTTCGCGCCCACGCGGAGAAGAAGCTGGCGAAGCTTGACCGGTACTTCGATGTGCCGCTGTCGGCCCAGGTGGTGCTGTCCATCGAGCGCGGACGGCATATCGCCGAGGTCACCATGCCCGTCGAGGG
>JAJYVM010000149.1 GCA_021792015.1 Bacillota bacterium
CCACGCTGTCGGCAGATCGTCAAAACCCGCCAAGATCCAAGTCTCAACTTCCTCCCACGCCATCACCGAGATGAAGGCCGCGCCGTGCAGTGCCGGCTCGAGGCTGGCTTCAATCCTCTTCAGGGCCGCCTGCCGTCCGGTGACTCCGTCGCGGTCAACAACCTGAACGAATACGTCCACCATGCCGCGATATCTCTGAATGACCTCGTTGGCGATTCGCTCAACCTTCAAGCATTCATCAAGCCCACCGAAGCGCGGAGACTGACAAATCTGCACGTTCGCGCTCGGGCGTCCCGCCTCGGCTATCGCCGCCTGAACGATCAACTTGAGCGCTCCGCCGTCTTTTGTGAAGTCTTCCGGAATGACCAGAACCCTCAAACTCACGGGTGGGTAGGGTCCGTCGCAAGGCTCAGGGCCGTCTCGATCCAGCCATCGGCGAACAGCGCATCGACCCGCACCTCTGCGAGGCGGTCCTCCAGGTGAGGGATTTCATGAAACGTGATGAGTTTGGTCTCCTGCCCACCTTCCCCCAGGTCCAGGTAGCAATAGACCGCCTGTGCTAAGTCCGCTGGGGGCATCGCGGACAATAAGGCCGGGGCGTGGGTTGAGACGATGACCTTGATGCCACGCGCGCGGGCCTGTTGACCAATCAGATCCACCAAAAGATGGGCACGGCTGGGATGAACCCCATTCTCAATTTCCTCAAAGAAATAGAGATCCGCTGGGCTCGGCCCAAAGACCGCGGCAAGTATTGCCAGGAAGCGCAGGGTCCCGTCAGATGCGCTGTCCGCAAGAAACTTGCGTCCACGTTGATCGACTAACAGCAAAGTCAAGCGGCCAGTTGCGTCCTTTTCAAAGTCAAGGTCCTGGAATTCCGCAGGTGTGAACTCGCGCAACCAGTCGAGAACAGCAATTCGAGATTGATCGTCTTCCATAATCTTTTGCAGGACGGATGCCAGGTTCTCCCCGCGATCACCGAGTACAGTCTGACCGGGTACGGATGGTCGTCGAGCTGCATCCGGTGCGACATCCAAGAACCGCATAGCTGCGAACTGACGCTGCACAGCCAGCGCAGCATCACGAACGCGCGCCCGTATGCGATCCTCCTTGGGAATTTGTATCAGGAGTGGCGTCCCCTCGTCGAAAGACGCATGTTTCCAGTAATAGCCTTGTCCCGGGTAGGCACCGGGAATGCGACCCGCACCTGACACAGTTCGTTCGCCACGCTCGTCGCGAAACACTGGATCGAGCCTCGCCCACGTTCCATCCTGCTCCAAGACGCGGTCGAGCCGCTCGTGGCTAATCGTGGGGACATCGTTCGAAACCGATACTGATAAAGTGTACTGGAGGTCACTTTCGGCGGCTGCGCGCTCCGGGAACGCGACTTCGGCTCTGAGCTCACAGCTTGCGCTGCTACCGTTCCCTCCAGGGGTCCCCCGGTAGATTAGATCGCGCACGCCTCCACGGATTCCGCTCCACTCCCGTTGCCCCGCTTGGCCCCACTTCTCGCCAATTGTGTCCGCAAGGCTGTAACCACGGCCAATCCCGTGCAAAAGACGCAACGCGTCGCGGAGATTGCTCTTGCCGCTTGCGTTGGGTCCGACTAGAACAGTAAGTGGGCGAATCTCCAGGCGCGCACGGCGAAAGCTCTTAAAGTCACGAAGGCTGACTGCGCTGATCACGCCCATCACTCCGCCTCGTGGACGCTTGAATCGCAGATGGCTCACGGCTCACTCCGCAACGATCCGCATTTTACGGCGCATGGGAGAACCGTTACAAGGCGATGGCAGCCGCCGTCACAACTCCACGCCGGTCCAGCACCATGATGGGCGACGCGGAGCCGACTGAGGGGGCCGCGGTTGCCGCCTCCGTCAGTCCGCCGAATCCTGCTCCATGAAGCGGAACTGGGCGCGCAGCAACTGCGCGTAGGCGCCGCCCGCCGCCAGCAGCTCCGCGTGGGTGCCGGTCTCCAGCACCCGGCCGTGGTCCAGGACGATGATCTGGTCGGCACCGCGGATGGTGGATAGCCTGTGCGCGACCACGAACGCAGTGCGGCCCTTGAGGAGGCGCGCAAGCGCCTCCTGGATCAGCAGTTCGGTCTGCGTGTCGATGCTGGACGTCGCCTCGTCGAGGATCAGGATGCGCGGATCGGCCAGCAGGGCGCGAGCGAACGACAGCAGCTGGCGCTGGCCGACCGAGAGGCGGCTGCCCCGCTCGTGCACCTCCGTCTCATATCCCTGGGGCAGGTGCGCGATGAAGTCGTGGGCGTGGACGGAGCGCGCCGCGGCCTCGACCTCCTCATCGGTGGCATCCAGGCGGCCGTAACGGATGTTGTCGCGCACGGTGCCGGCGAAGATGAAGGTCTCCTGCAGCACCATGCCGATCTGGCTGCGCAGCGATGGGACCGTGACGTCGCGGATGTCGCGGCCGTCGATCATGACGCGCCCGCCCGTCACGTCGTAAAAGCGCGCCACGAGGTTGATGATCGAGGTCTTGCCGGCCCCCGTGTGGCCGACCAGGGCCACGGTCTGGCCCGGCTCGGCCGTGAACGAGACGCCACGGAGGGCGTTGTCGCGGCGGGAGCGTCCGCGCTCGGCGGGCCGGGACTCGTCGGGGGCCGGGGGCGGCCCGCCGTACGCGAAGACCACGTCCTCGAACACGACGCGCCCCTCGATGCGCGGCAGCTCGCGCGCCCCGGCCCGCTGGACCACGGCCGGGCGGTAGTCGAGGTACTGAAAGATTCGCTCCGAGGACGCCATCGCCTGGAGCAGGGTGTTATAGGTGTCGCCGAGCTGCGAGATGGGGTTCCAGAATTGGCTGACGTACTGCGTGAAGGCGACCAGCAGGCCGATGCTGATGATGCCGGCGCGCAGCTGCTCGGCGCCGACCAGGAAGATGATGAACGTGCCCACCGCCCCGGTCAGCTCGACCAGCGGGCGGAAGAGGGAGCTCCAGCGGACGGCCCCCAGCCAGCTCTCCAAGGCGTCGAAGTTCATCTCGCCGAAGAAGAGGCGGTTCTCCTCCTCCTGGGCGAAGGCCTGGGTCACGCGGATCCCCTGCAGGGCCTCGTTCAGGTGGGCATTGATGTTCGAGATCTTGCGCCGCACCAGCTGCCAGGCCGACCGGATGCGGCGCCGCATCTTCGTCGAGAGCAGGATCATCCCGGGGATCGTGATGAAGCAGAGCAGGGCCAGCTTCCACGCCATCAGCAGCATCACGACCACGATGCCGATCACCGTGATGCCGTTGGACAGCGTGTTGACGATGCCGCCGGTGAACAGCTGATTCAGCCGGTTGACATCGCTGGTGATGCGCACCAGGATCTTGCCGGCCGGTCGGCCATCGAAGAAGTCGAGGGACAGGTCCTGCACGTTCTCGTACAGGGCGTGGCGCAGGTCGCGCAGCACGCCCTGGCCGACGCGCGCCATCAGCTGGATGCGCACGCGCGAGCAGAACCAGTAGACAAGATAGAGGACGAGCGCCTCCAGCGAGAGGCGATCGAGCACGCCCAGGTTGCGGGGCAGCAGCGCCTGATTGACGGCCAGATCCATGATGTACGGGATGGCCAGCTGGCTGCCCGCGCCGATCAGCGTGGCGGTCAGCGCCCAGATGACCAGGCGGCGGTACGGACCCACGTAGGAAAGCAGGCGGCGGAGCTGCGCCGCGTTGAAGGGGCGCTCCATCGCCTCGTCTTCCTTGTACTCAAAGCGCGGAATGCGCCGTCGGGGGCGCGCGACCTCCCCCAGCCAGCGGGAGAACGGCCGCCCGCCGCCGCGCCATTCCACGCCGCCCTGCCAGTCCGGCTCCCAGCGCAGCGGGCGGGATGGCGCGCCGGGCAGATCGCGGACCGCGATCGGCCGGCCGGCAGGGGAATCGGCACTGGCGCGCTTGGAGCCCGATGCGTCGGACATCACGCGGTCCCCCCCTCGGCGGGGCGGCCACGACCTCGGGGCCGGCGACCGTCGGGAAGCATGGCGCCGTTGCGGTGCTCGGTGCCGGAAGCCTCCACGCCCCGCCCCCGGTCAGGCGCGTCCCCCGCACCGTGCTCACGGACGCCGCGGGCACCTCCGCCCCCGTGCACAAGGGCGTCGCGGTCACGGAACTGAACCTCGTAGATGGACCGGTACAGCCCGTCAGCGCGCAGCAGGTCCTCGTGGGTCCCCCGCTCGACGATGCGACCGTCATCCATCACCAGGATCTCGTCGGCGCGCCGCAGGCTGCTGAGGCGATGCGCGATGACGAACGTGGTCCGCCCCTCCATCACCTGGCGCAGCGCCTGCTGGATCTCGTACTCGGTCTCCATGTCGACGCTGCTCGTGGCGTCGTCCAGGATCAGGATGCGCGGGTCGCAGACGACCGCGCGCGCCAGGGCGACTCGCTGCTTCTGGCCGCCCGAGAGGCCCAGACCGCGCTCGCCGACGATGGTGTCGTAGCGGTCGGGCAGCTCCATGATGAAGCCATGCGCCTGGGCGACGCGCGCCGCCCGCTCGAGGTCGGCCTCGCTGGCCTCCATGCGGCCAAAGGCGATGTTCTCGCGCAGGCTGGCCGAGAACAGGAACGTCTCCCCCAGCACCACGCCGATCGCGCGTCGCAAGCTCTTCAGGGTGAAGTCCCGGACGTCGCGCCCGTCGACCGTCACACGGCCGGCCGTCGCCTCGTAGAAGCGAGGGATCAGCCCGACCAGGGACGACTTGCCCGAACCGGTGGTGCCGAGCAGCGCGATCACGGAGCCGGCAGGGGCATCCAGGCTGATGTCGTGCAGGACGGGATGGCCGCGGTCGTACGCGAAGTTGACACGCTCGAAGCGCACATCGCCGCGAATGTCGGTCACCTGCACGGCCTGTGGGCGATCGGCGATGTCCAGGGGCGCATTCAGCACCTCGAGCAGGCGCTCACCGCCGGCGACCGCCTGGGCGAAGAGGTTGACCAGGTAGCCGAGCTCCGTGACGGGCCAGACCAGGTAGCCGACCAGGCTGAAGAACGCGACCAGGCCGCCGAGCGAGATCTGGCCCGCGATCACCATGCGCCCCCCGTACCAGAGAAGCAGCACGGTTCCCAGGTTGGAGATCAGCTGCATCAGCGGCCAGTAGGTTCCCTGCAGGTTCTGGGCGGTCACGTTGCGCGCCGCGTAGTTCTCGTTCTGGGCCGCGAACTTCGTCATCTCGTGCGGCTCACGGGCGAACGACTTGACCGTGCGGATGCCCGTCAGGTTCTCCTGCACCACCGTCGACAGGTCGGAGTAGGCCTCGCGGATGGCGCTGTACGCGGGGCGGGCGCGGCGCTCGAACTGCCGCACGGTGATGCCGATGCAGGGCGACAGGATCAGCGTGACCAGGGTCAGGCGCGCGTTGATCGCCAGCATCGCAACCAGCCCGAACCCGTACGAGAAGAAGAAGTCGCTGGTGTCGGTGATCCCGTCGGTCATGAACGAGAGAAACGCCTCGATGTCGCCGGTCAGGCGGGACATGAGGTCCCCCGTGGTCTGGTGGTCGTAGAACTTGAACGAGACGTACTGCAGGCGCTGGTACAGCGCGTTGCGGACGTCGTAGATGACCTTTTGGCCGAAGAGCTCGCCGCAGTACTGGCGGGTGTAGTTGAAGATACCGCGCAGCACGGCCACCGCAATGACGCCCAGGCTCAGCGTCCAGAGCAGCCCGTAGTCCCCCGCGGTGATGACGCGGTTGATCAGCTCCTCCAGCAGGAAGGGCCGCACCAGGCCCGCCGCGGTGAGCAGGCCCATGCCGATGATGCTGGCGTAGAGCGTGCGGCGGTAAGGCCACCAGAACTGCTTGAGCTGGCCGAAAACCCACACGGGCGCACGGAACCCCCAAACCTTTCGACCTTCGGCGGATTTGCGTGGGGTCCTGCTTGTGCGGCTGCGCTGTGGGCCGGCCGGCGGTGAAAAGTGCCGGTTGGCGGGCCCGCACCTCGGCCCGCGGGGCGGGCCTGCCGGCTCGCGGGCCTACACCTCGGCCCGCCGCGCGGGGCTATCGGGTCCCGGGCCGGGCCCACCGGACGCTGCGCGCGGTGTCATCATCCGCACGCCGGATCCGCGGCGCCCGCGCCAGCGCATCCCGCTGCTGACGATCCATGCGCCCCGCGCGGCCGGCAGAACCGGCACCGGGACCGGCCACCGTGTCCCCCGCCGCGCCGAGGCGGCACCAGACACAGCCCATCACGTGCGGCCCGCACGACGGCGGCGCAAGGCGCGCGACCCGGCCGACCCGCGGCCGTGCCCGTTAGCTGCCGGCCGCGGCACCACACTGCCACACCCTGAATCGCTGCGGCGGCCAGTCCTTCTCCCTGGCCGTTCCGCCGTGCGCCCGGTGGACGGGGGGCGAGGCGCCGCCCTCCCCGGCGGGCCGGGTCAGTGGCCGAGCGCCTTGAACATATTGGTGACCGGCCCGGGCGGGAAAATGACGTACAGCATCAGGTACACCATCAGTCCGGTGGCCGCCGCCACGAACCACAGGGAAGCCGTCCACGGCGCGATGCGGCGGTGCTTGGCGAATTCCTTGCGCAGCGCCCAGCGGATGGTGATGATGCCCATCACCCCCGCCACCGTCGCCAGCACCGTGTGGATTTGGAGAAAGATCAGGTACGGCATCAGCCAGGCGGCCGGGCCGCCGAACGAGGTGTCGCCCACCAGCAGCGTGTGCAGGGCATAGCTCAGGAAGAACGCGAGCGCCAGCGCGGCCGCGGTCAGCATCGCCCGGCGGTGGGCCGCGATCTGCCGGCGGCGGATCAGGCGCCAGCCGATCGCCACCGCCAGCGCGCTGGCGATCATGCAGGCCTCGTTGAAGTCGGCGATGATCATCGCCGCACGTTCAAGACCATGACCGCGAACAGCACCGTCAGGTAGAGAAGGGAGAAACGGAAGGTCCGCCGCGCCCATTTGACCTCAGGGGCCTGCTCCCGCAGCTGGATCAGCACGTAGCCGATGAACACCAGCCCCAGGACCCAGGCCGCCACAAAGTAGTACGGCCCGACGACCTTGGTCCAGTAGAGCAGGAGCGAGACGGCGAGGAGCACCACCGTGTACCCGAGCGACTGCCACTTGGTCGTCAGCTCGCCCCGCACCACGGGCATCATCGGGATGCCGGCCCGACGGTAGTCGTCCTGCTTGAAGAGCGCGAGCGCCCAGAAGTGCGGCGGCGTCCAGAACAGGATGATCAGGAACATCAGGATGGCGGCCAGGCTGAGCTGGCCCGTGACCGCCGCCCAACCCACCAGGGGAGGGAAGGCGCCCGCGCCGCCCCCGATGACGATGTTTTGCGGCGTCCGCCGCTTGAGCCACATCGTATACACGAAGACGTAGTAGATGAAGCCGGCCAGGGCCAGGGCCGCCGCCAGCAGGTTGACAGCCCGCCACAGCAGGACAAATGACGCGAGCTCCATGGCGAAGCCCACGATGAGCGCGGTCTCCGCCCGCATGCGCCCAGCGGGGATGGGACGGCCGCGCGTGCGGGCCATCACCCCGTCGATGTCGCGGTCGTACCACATGTTCACGGCATTGGCGCCGCCGCAGGACAGGAACAGCCCCAGCAGCGCCAGCACGCTCACGCCGACCGGCGGCAGACCGCCGTGCGCCACAATCATGGCGCAGTAGCCGGTGATGAGCAGCAGCAGGATGATGCGGGGCTTGGTCAGCGCAAGGTAGTCGGACAGGGTCCCCACCGGCGTCCCCGCTTTCCGATCAAGTCTGCCACATGAGGACCATGGCGGTGAAAATGATGGTGATCGCCAGCAGCCCACCGGCCACGAAGAAGATCGCGTAGAGGCGGCGGCCATGGTTCAGATGCATCCACACGTCCGCCTGCAGATACACCTGCACCGCCGCCAGGACGACCACGATCGGGACCAGGATCGCCACCGGCACCCCGGCGTACGCCAGCGCCAGCACGATGATCGTCAGGACGCCAAGGGTGATTCCAACGACGACGTAGGACCGAGTCACTCCGCCGCCGCTCTGGCTCGGCGGCTCGTGCGCGTCGGCCATGGCTAGGTCAGCACCCCCACCAGATAGACCAGCGAGAAGATCAGGATCCAGACCACGTCGACGAAGTGCCAGTAAAGGGCCGCGGTCTCGAACCGCACCGTCTGCTTGGCGTCCAGATCCTTGGCCCTGTACGAGTAAATGATGAGCGCGGTGATCCACGCCGCCCCGAAACTCACGTGCAGTCCGTGGAAGCCGACCAGCACATAGAAGCAGGCGGCGAAGAGGCTGGTGTTCAGGTGCAGGCCGGCCGCCCAGTAACTCGAGAACTCGTGCACCTGCATCCCGACGAAGGTCAGGCCGAGAAACAGCGTCAGGTACAGCCAGCGGCGCATCGTGCGGATCTCGCCGCGGCCCATCGCCTGCACGCCGAGGCCCATCGTCAGGCTGCTCGAGAGGAGCACGAAGGTCAGGACCGCGGAGTACGGGATGTCAAAGAGCTGCCGCGGGCCGAGGGCGCCGATGTCGCGCCCGTGCAGGGCCAGGTAGGTCCCGATCAAGCTGGAGAAGAAGACGCACTCCGAGCCCAGGAACATCCAGAACCCGAGACGCTGGTTCTCGACGATCAGGCCGTGGCCC
>JAJYVM010000150.1 GCA_021792015.1 Bacillota bacterium
CCGCGTCGGTCTGGCGTGCGCGCCGCCCCGTCCAGACAGCCACCCGCGCGCGGTTCCGATCGCGGCGCGGAAGCGCCGCGACAAAAAGGGAATGCTGTGCGCGAGGCTTTCGATCTGCTCACGAAGGGGAGATCCGGCGTGGCCACGGTTGTGAAGGTCCTGGAGCTTGTGGGCGAGAGCAAGCGGTCCTGGCAGGACGCCGCCGAGAGCGCGGTGCGCGAGGCGGCGCAGACGGTGGACCACATCACCGGCGTCGAGGTCTACAACATGACGGCCGAGGTCGAGGACGGCAGGCTCAGCTCCTACAAGGCCAACGTGAAGGTCGCCTTCGCCGTCGATCCCGCGCGCCGCTGAGCGACAGCGCGCGTGAACCGGGCGGGGAGAGCGGGGGAGAGCCGATGATGGCCAACGCGGAGGAGCGGCGGCGCTACGCGGCGTTGCGGGCGCGCCACAAGCCGCCGCTGCCCCACCTCAACAACCTGATCCTGGCGTTCGTCGTCGGCGGCAGCATCTGCGCCGTCGGCCAGGTCTTCTACAACTACTTCAGCCGGCGCGGGCTGCCGCCCGAGCAGGCGGGCGCCTTCACGGCCGTGGCGATCGTCGCGATCGGCGCCCTTCTCACCGGCGTCGGCCTCTACGACGAGATCGCGCGCGTCGGCGGGATGGGCGCCTCGCTGCCGATCTCGGGCTTCGCCAACTCGATCGTCTCGCCGGCCATGGAGTATAAGCGCGAGGGCTGGGTGCTGGGGGTGGGGGCGAGGATGTTCGGCGTGGCCGGCCCCGTCGTCGTATACGGGCTGCTGGCGGCGCTCCTCGTCGCCATCGTCTACCTGGGCGCGCACGGCCAGCTCAGCCTGCCCGGCTGGCTGCGGCCATGAGCGGGCTGGACGCCGTGGCGGGCGGCACGATCGCGGCCGTCCCCACCCGGGAGGGCCGCGCGGCCCAGGCGGCGGATTCGGTGGCCGGCGCGCAGGCGCGCCGGCCGACCATGCGGTTCACCAGGCCCGTGCCGGTCATGGCGGCCGTCACGGTGGCCGGGCCGGCGGAGCAGGCCGGGCCCCTGGGTGGGCGCTTCGACCGCCTGCTGGCCGACCACCTCGTGGGCCAGCGCACGTGGGAGATGGCCGAGGCCCACTTCCAGGAGATGGCCGCGGAGATGGCGATCGCGGCCGCCGGGCTGCGGCGGCAGGACATCGACGCCGTGCTCGGCGGTGACCTGCAGAACCAGCTCGGGGCCACGGGGTTCGCCGCCCGCATCATCGACCTGCCGATGCTCGGCCTCTATGGGGCCTGCGCCACCTGCGGGGAGGGGCTGCTCCTCGGCGCCGCCCTCTGTGACGCGGGCTTGTGCCGGCACGTGCTGGTCGTGGTCAGCAGCCACCACCACGCGGCCGAGCGGCAGTTCCGCTTCCCGACGGAGTTCGGCACGCAGCTGCCGCCGACGGCCCAGTGGACGGCGACGGGGGCCGCCGCCTTCGTGCTGGGGGGCGGCGACATCGCAGGTGGCGCCGCCCCACCCGGTCCGGATGGCGACGGCGGGGACGGTGGTGCGTCCCGTCGTGAGCGGAACAAGCACACCCGGCGGCACGGGGACGAGGCCGCCGACGGCGACGGGGACGACCGGGGGCGCGCATCAGGCGGCAACGGTGACGTCCATGGCGCGGCGGCAGGCGCAGCCGCCGCGTCGCGGCGGCCCTGCATCGTGGCGGCGACGCCGGGCCGGGTCGTCGACATGGGCGTGAAGGACCCCTACGACATGGGGGGCGCCGAGGCCCCGGCGGCGGCGGACACCATCCTGCGCCACCTCCGCGGGCGGGACCTGGGGCCGCGGGCCTTCTCGGCCATCGTCACCGGCGACCTGGCCCGGTACGGGCGGCCGGTCTGCGAGGACCTCCTGCGGCAGGAGGGGGTGGAGGCGAACCTGCGCGATTGCGGCGAGCGCCTCTATGACTTCGCGCGACAGGACGTGCACGCCGGGGGCAGCGGCGCCGCCTGCTGCGGCCTCGTGCTGGCCGCCGACCTGCTGCCGCGCGTGCGCGCCGGGGAGTGGGAGCGCCTGCTGTTCGTGGCCACGGGCGCCCTGCTCAGCAAGACCAGCTACCAGCAGGGCCAGAGCATCCCGTGCGTGGCCCACGCGGTCGAGATCGTGGCGCCCGGGCTGGGGGAGCGGGCATGAGTTTCATCTGGGCCTTCCTCATCGGCGGCTCCCTCTGCGTGGCGGCGCAGCTGGTCGTCGACCTGACGCCGCTCACCCCGGCCCACACCATGGTGCTGTTCGTCGTCCTCGGCGCCGTGCTCAGCGGCTTCGGCCTCTATCAGGGGCTCCTGAAGCTGGCGGGCGCCGGAGCCTCGGTGCCGCTCACCGGCTTCGGCAACGTCCTGGTGCAGGGCTTCATCAAGGACGTGGGCAGTAAGGGCACGAGCGGCCTGTTGACGGGCGGCCTCTCGGCGGGCGCGACCGGGTTGACGGCGGCGGTCCTCCTCGGCGCGCTGATGGCCCTGGTCTTCAGCCCGCGCGGCTGAGCCCGCTTTCTGCCGCCCCGCGAATCCGATACAGTAGAGGGAGCCTGGCGTCCGGCGCCAGGCCCGGGGGCGGCGGCGCTGCCCCTGCGCTACAATTGGCGGTGGGAGGAATGGGCATGCTCGAGGCCAACGAATTCGTGTGCGAGCTCTACGCGGCGGCGAGCCGCGCGGGCTACGGCTGGGCCAAGCCGCGCCACGAAGAGGACGAGGGCTGCCATCGTTTCACGGCGCAGATCATCCCCCCGGACTGGCAGCGTCAGGAGCGCCCCGAGGTCGAGTTGCACCTGCACGACGCCGGCGACGGCAGCAGCCTGACCTTCGCCGTGCCCCTGTACGTCGAGCCGCACTGGGACGGGTTCGCCATGGCCGCGAAGGCGCAGAACATCCTGGCCGAGCAGGACGAGGACGGCTACGCGGGCGAGGTCTCGGTCCAGTACCACGTCGATCAGGAGGGCGTGCCCCAGCTCGAGGGCGTGTGGGTCGAGGTGTCCTGGGAGCTGGAGGCGTACGTGCGCGGCGAGCGCGGCCTCGACTTCGACTGGGCGTTCGAGAGCCTGACCAGCACCCTGAAGGCCCTGGCCGACCTGGTCCGCCACTCGGTTCACGACTAGTGCGTCCGGCACGGCCTACGCCATCCATGGCCTGCGGGGACGCATGACCTCCGCCTTCCCTGGCTCTGGAGAGGGCGGCCCGGCATCGTCCCAGGGAACCGAGCGGAGCCTTGCGGCGCTGATCGGTCCCGTCCAGGAGCGCATGGCGCACCTGGATGCGCGGGCGCTCATGGCCTGGGAGCCGGCGACCACCTTCGATGCGCTGCGGGCGGCGGGCGATCCGCCGCCTCTTCTGCAGGCCGGGCCGACCCCAGCGCGTGGGGACGGCCCGATCGCCATTTGGGGGCGGCGCCTGCGCGCCGCCGAATGCTCGCCCGTCGAGCTGGCGGAGCGGGTGCTGCGGGAGATCGAGGCGGACAATGCCGCCACCCACGTCTTCATCACCATCGACCGCGAGGGGGCCCTGGCCGCGGCCCGCGCCGCGGCCGCGGAGCTCCGCCGGGGCTACGACCGCGGACCCCTGCACGGTATCCCCGTGGCCATCAAGGACATCGTCGAGACGGCGGGTCTGGCCACGACGGGCGGCAGCCGCCTGCGGGCCCGGCACGTGCCCGTGCGCGATGCGTTCGTGGTCGCGCGGCTGCGCCAGGCCGGGGCCGTCATCGTCGGCAAGGCCAACACCCACGAGTTCGCCGCCGGCGGGACCGGCGAGAACCCACACTATGGCACCGCCCGCAACCCGTGGGATGGTGGCCGCGTCCCCGGCGGCAGCAGCAGCGGCTCGGCGGTGGCGGTGGCCACGGGGCTGGTGGCCGGCGCCCTCGGCACGGACACCGGCGGCTCCGTGCGCATCCCGGCCCACTGCTGTGGCATCGTGGCCCTGAAGCCGACCTACGGCCGCGTCAGCCGGGCGGGGGTCTTCCCCCTGGCCTGGTCCCTGGACCACGTGGGTCCCATGACCGCCACCGTCGGCGACGCCGCCGCCCTCCTCGGGGCGATCGCGGGCCAGGACCCCGAGGATGCCACCACGTCACCGCTGCCCGTGCCCGACTTCGGCGCCCGCCTCGGTGAAGGCCCCAGCCTGCGGGGCACCCGCATCGGGATCCCTGAGGGGTGGCTGGATGCTGCCGTCCAGCCGGGCGTGAAGGCCGCGTTCGAGCGCGCCCTGCGCGCGCTGCAGTCTCTGGGCGCGGAGCTTCACGCATGCACGCTGCCGCCGCCCGGGGAGCTGGCGCCCGTCAACCGAGCCATCGCCTTCGCGGAGGGCACTGCCTACCACTGGGCAGACCTCAACGAGCGGGGCGAGCTCTACGGACCGGACGTGCGGGCGCGCAAGGAGGCCGGCCGCCTCGTCAGCGGGGTCCAGTACCTGCAGGCGCAGCGGCTGCGTGCCCAGCTCTGCCGCCAGGTCGGCGCGCTGCTGCGCGAGCGGGCCGATGTCATCGCCACGCCCACCCTTCCCATCGTGGCGCCGCGCCTCGGCGAGGGCGGCGACGTCATCCGCTTCACGGCGTGGGTCAACCTCCTGGGGCTGCCGGCCGTGTCGGTGCCCTGCGGGCTGGCGGACGGGCTGCCGGTGGGGCTGCAGCTCATCGGGCGGGCGTTCCGGGAAGGCCCGCTCCTGCGGGTGGCGGCGGCGTACGAGCAGGCCCGGGGCCCGTTCCCGGCGCCAGGTGCCGCCTGACCGCGGCCATCACCTCGGCCCGGTTGCCGGCGAAGTAGAGCAGGTGACCGCGCAGCAGCCAGCCGCGCGGATTCGACGTGTCAAAGAGCAGCTGGACGGCGTCGGGGAATTCGCGGTAGGCGGCAAAGCGCGCCCACGGCTTGCGGTCGGCGGCGAAGGGGTTGTGCATGGTCACGCCCTCGGCGTCGAGGCGGTAGGTCGTGGGCAAGAGGTAGGGCGCGCCGGGCATCAGCATGAAGGCGGCGGCCAGCACGAGCCCCCACGGCCCGCCCACGGCGGCGGCGGCGGCCAGGACGGCGGCGGCGACCACGCCGAAGACGGCGCTGCGGGCCGGGTGCTGGCGCAGGGGATGGGCGCGCCAGGTGAGGTCCGGGCCCGGTCCTGTCCGCTCCCGCGCCGAGGCGTCGATGCGCATGCCCACGGCCAGGTTTACGCGGGGCGCGGGACGCGCATCACCCGCGCCCAGCCCCTCGCCCCCCCGGCCGGGCGTGGGGGCCGCCACCGGGGCCCCGGAAGCGCCACCGGAGCCCGCCGCCGTGGTGGGTGCGGCGGCGGCGGGGCGCATCCGGCCCGAGGTCCATCGGACCTTCGCCCTGGCCCAGCTGCCGCAGGCGCAGGAAATGGTGCTGGCGCGCGGGAACGTCGGAAGGGGCGTCGTCGCCCACGGGACGTAGGGCGCACGTGCGCAATGGGCACGTGCGCAATGGGCACGTGTGCAACGCGCGCACGGCGACGGGCGTGGACGCGGGGCGCGGCCGGGGTCTTCGGGACGGCTTACGGAAGGGTGATGGGGCAATGCGCCTGGTGACGTATTCGTTCCGCGGTTGGCGGCGCGTCGGGGCGCTTCTCGGCGAAGACGGGTTGGTCGACCTCGCGCGCGCCCACGCGGCCGTGCTGCGCGAGCGGGGCGTGGACGCGGCCGCAGGACGCGGCGCGGCGCTGGTGCCGGCGGACATGGTGGGGCTGTTGGCCCGCGGCGACGATGGCCTGGAGGCCGCGCGGCAGGCCGTGGCGCGGGTCGCCCAGGGGCCCGCCGACCGCTGGGTGAAGGAGGGCGTCCTCTTTGCCGTCGCGGGGGACGGCATCCGGCTGGAGCCGCCGGTTCCCAACCCCGGCAAGATCGTCTGCCTCGGCATCAACTACGCCGAGCACGCCGGCGAGGCCGGCCGCGACGTCCCGAAACTGCCCGAGCTCTTCCCGAAGTTCGCCTCGGCGCTCATCGCGCACGGCGACCCCATCCGCCTGCCGCCCTTCAGCGACCAGATCGACTACGAGGGTGAGCTGGCGCTCGTCATCGGCCGGCCCGGACGCTACATCGACGCCGGGCACGCGCTCGCGCACATCGCGGGCTACAGCGTCGCCCACGACGTGAGCGCCCGGGATTACCAGTTCCTCGGCAGCCAATGGCTCGCCGGCAAGGCGATCGACGGCTTTTTGCCCATGGGGCCGTGGCTGGTCACCCACGACGAGGTGCCGGATCCCCAGGCGCTGCGCCTGACGACCGAGCTCAACGGCGAGGTCATGCAGGACGCGAACACCCGGGACATGGTCTGCGGCATCCCGGAGACGATCGCGTACATCTCCCGGCTGCTGACGCTGGAGCCGGGCGACGTCATCCTGACCGGGACCCCGTCGGGCGTCGGGTTCGCGCGCAAGCCGCCCCGCTTCCTGCGGCCGGGGGACACCGTGCGCATCACCGTCGAGAAGGTCGGCACGCTGGAAAACCCCGTGACGGCGGACCGCTGACGAGCCACCCGGGAACGGGCGCGGCGACCGACCATGACCCGCCGCAGGCTCCGCCGCTGGGCAGGGATGGCGAGCGGGCAGATGCCGGCGGCAACGGCTGGGCCGCCGCCATCCGGCCCGGCCTCTGACCCGTCACCCACCCAGGGGCCCGACCGGTGCAGCTGGCGGTTGCGCCAAGGGTGGCCGGCGGCCTGTCCCGGGACCTACCGGCCCGCGACCACCAGCAGCGGCGATTCCGCGGCGGGCGGCTCCAGGCGCCAGAGCGGCGCAACGGGATCGAGGGCCCCCAGCAGCGCCTCCACGGGGTCGGCGGAGGCGACATCGTCCGGGCGCCCGGCCACGCTGACCGTCCAGGCGCCGGTGGGCCGCCGGCTGAGCGTGGCGCTGGCGGCGGGCCCCCGGCCGCGCGGGACCGCCGTCAGCCGGAACGACCCGCGCACGACCGCCAGGTCCTCGTACGGGCGGCGGTCGCTGAGGGCCAGGTAGCCCGGGCCCAGCCGGTAGAGCAGGTCGGCCGGGACCAGCTGCGGGAAAAGGAAGTCGATCTCCTCACCCTCGGCGCGCATGCGGAAGGTGCTGCGCGGCGGCAGCAGGCGCTGCGCCAGCCGCTGGCGCTCGGCGCTCGCGACATCCCAGGGCGTGAACACGTCGCGCTCGCGCAGGAGCATCTGCCACGTCCGGCCGAGGTCGGCCACGCCGCCCTCGGCGGCCGGGCGCCACGGAACGTCCGCCGCACCGAGGGGGAACATGCGCTCGATCGGCTCGGGCTGCAGCGGCAGGTGCCGCCGCTTGACCACCGCGCGCCCGCTCGGCAGGCGCAGCCCGGGGAAGCGGCCGCCCTCGGCCGCCGTCGCCAGGGCCACGGGCCCGACCACGGCCTCCGCCGGCAGGGCGTAGGCATCGCCCCTCCGGTTTACGAACCATGCGATCCCGCTCACGCAGAAGAGCAGGGGCAGCTCGACCGCCTCCGATCCCAGCCTGGTCCCAGGCTGGTCCAAGGACCTGCACAGCATCGTAACATGAGCCGGCGGGCCAGTCGTGGGCGGCGCGTGCGCGCGCGCCGCCCACCGGCCTTGTGCCACCCATCGCCCGATGCTACGATTACCCACGATTCGGACGGAACCGGGGACGAGCGGAGGAGGACACCGCCCATGCTGCCGCCCGGCTGCGAGGTCGATGGCCAGGGGCACCTCATGAGCGCCGGCCACGATCTCACCGAGCTGGCCGCACGCTTCGGAACCCCCCTCTACGTGTTCAACGAAGAGGCCATCCGCTCGCGCTGCCGCGCGTTCCGCCAGGCGTTCGCCGGGTACGGGCCCGGCGTGCGCGTGGCGTATGCCGGCAAGGCCTTTCTGACCACGGCCATTGCCGCGATCGTCGCCGAGGAGGGCTGCCACCTCGACGTCGTCTCCGCCGGCGAGATGCAGACGGCGCTCGTCGGCGGGATGCCGGCCAACCGGATCCGCTTCCACGGCAACAACAAGCAGGTCGAGGAGGTCGAGGCGGCGCTCGCCGCCGGGATCGACCGCATCGTGCTGGACAACTTCCATGAGATCGACCTCGTGGGCGCGGCCGCGGCCCGCCTCTCCCTGCGCGCCGACGTGCTCCTGCGCGTGGCGCCGGGCGTCGAGGCCCACGCCCACGCCTACATGCAGACCGGCAAGCAGGACAGCAAGTTCGGGTTCGACCTGGCCAGCGGCCAGGCCCTGGCGGCGGCACGGGCTGTCGTGCGGCATCCGGCGCTCCGCCTGCGCGGCCTGCATGCGCACATCGGCTCGCAGATGCTCGACACCACGGCCTACGCCCTGGCGGTCGCCCGCCTGATGGAGCTCGCCGCCGCCATGCGCGCCGAGCTCGACCTCGACACGGAGGAGATCAACGTCGGCGGCGGCGTCGGCATCCGCTACGTGGACGACGACGTGCCGCCGGAGCCGGACGCCGTCGCCGCCACCATCGTCGAGGCCGTCCGCGAGGGCTGCCGCGCCCACCGCCTGCCGCCGCCGGTGCTCGCCTGTGAGCCTGGCCGCTCCGTCATCGGGCAGGCGGGGATCGCCCT